>CANFPJ010000024.1 GCA_947448885.1 Comamonadaceae bacterium | reverse complement strand
TAGGCGTCGTGGACGCTGCCCCAGGGGTGGCCGCGCAGGTCGTGGTGCAGTTGGCGCAAGCGATCTTGGGCCGCTTCGGTGTCGCCAAAGCGGTAACGCAGTTGGCCCAGCAGGTTGTCAAACCACACGCAGGCCTGCGGGTGCTGGGCGAGCAGGGCGGGCAAATGGGCGATGGCGTCATGCCGGTGGTAGTGCAGGGCCACGCCGTGGGCGCGCAAATGGCGGCCATGCCGGGCGCGAAACCAAGTGCCCGCCATGGGGTCGATGTCAAAAGCGTCAATGCGTTCAAAGCGCTGTAAAAAAGGGGTTGGCATCATCCAGCCACCACTCGCGCCAATCAGCAGCAAATTGCGCCGTTGGGGGTGGATGGCCGCCAAAAACTGGTCCAGAGCCTGGACCGTGGGTTGCCAGCGGTGGCGCGATTGCTGGGCATGGAGGTGCCAGTTCAGGCCGCCCGTGCCGCCAGCGTGCCAAGCCTCGCTCAGCCAAGTCCACCAAGGCGCACGCGACTCAGTGGACACACACCGCCTTCAGGATGTTGGCCATGGGGGTGCTCGGAGGCACGCCCATCCAGTCTTGGAACACGCCTTCACTGGTCAGCACCTCGCCGGTGAGCCTGGCGCCACTGTGAAACGACACCGTCAGGGCCCGCACCCGTTTGTCTTTGCAGTCGAATTCCATTTGCGCCCGGGTGGATTTGAAGCTATGGCCTTGCTTGTTTTTTTGGGCGTCGCGGTAATCGAGCATGGTCCAAGCCTTTCGGCGATCACCTTGGTGCTCAATCGTGGATGTGTCGTAGTAATAAATGCCCAAATCATGCAGGCCGGCAGAGCTCCATGTGTTCGCATGGACCAGCGCACCACAGAGCCAGAGGGAAAACACAACAAGTTGTCTGGAACGGATCATGCTTAGATGATAACGCTGGACCCGCCGTGTCAAAAATTTGGCATGCGAGTTGAATCATTTGGTATTCATCAAAACCCGTTTTACCTGGACACATCAATGCAAGCCACCGATTGGTTTCAATACGCTTTCAGTGCCGTGGTCGTTTTGGCCACCTTGGGTGCTGTGTTGTGGGTTTTGGTGCGGCGCAAAAATGCGTTTGCGCCCAAAGCAGAAGGCCGCAAGATCAAATTGCTTGAAACCATGCCCTTGAGCCTCAAGCACAAACTGATGTTGGTGCAAGTGGACAACCAAATGGTGTTGCTCAGCGTCAACCCTCAAGACATTCAAACCTTGCACGCATGGCAACCCTCACCAGGGGTTGAGCCCAGCGCTGCACCCCATGCCCCACCGGCGATCGATTTTCGGTCGGTGATGCAATCCAACCTGTGAGAGAAGCATGCGCAAACACACCCTGATTTCGGTTGTTTTGTTGGTGGGCTTGCTGGTGCTCGCACCTTGGGCGCAGGCCCAAGGCATCCCCATGCTCAATGTCAGCAATGCCAAAGGCGGTCAGCAATACAGCTTGACGCTGCAACTGTTGGCCTTGATGACCACGTTGACGCTGTTGCCGTCGATGTTGCTGATGATGACGTCGTTTGTGCGCATCATCATTGTGTTGTCGCTGTTGCGCCAAGCCTTGGGCACCGGTCAGACGCCACCCAACATGGTGCTGGTGGGTTTGTCTTTGTTCCTCACCCTGTTCATCATGTCGCCGGTGTTTGACAACATTTACCAAAACGCCCTGTTGCCCTACATGAACGGCAGCATGCCGTTTGAAAAGGCCTTGGCTTTGGCCGAAGCGCCGGTGCGCAACTTCATGACGCTGCAAACGCGTGAAGATGACATCACGATGTTCATGCAAATCGCCCAGAAAAAAGAAGTGGCCAGCGCCGCTGAAGTCCCGTTCACCACGCTGATGCCTGCGTTCATCACCTCAGAGTTGAAAAGCGCCTTCACCATTGGTTTCATGATCTACATCCCGTTTGTGGTGATCGACTTGATCGTGGCCAGCGTGTTGATGTCGATGGGCATGATGATGCTCTCGCCCATGATCATTTCCATGCCCTTCAAGCTGATGCTGTTTGTGTTGGTGGATGGCTGGACCTTGCTGATGGGTTCGTTGGCATCGAGTTTCATTTTTAAATAAGGATCGCACCATGTTGGATACCGCTTTGGTTGTGGATTTGGGCCGACAAGCCCTGTGGATGACCATGCTCATCTCGGCGCCCATTTTGGGCATTGGTTTGATCGTGGGCTTGACGGTGGGTGTGTTTCAAGCCGCGACCTCGATCAACGAGCAAACCTTGAGCTTCATCCCGAAGTTGGTGGCCCTGGGGGTGACCCTGGCGCTGACCGGCGGCTGGATGATCAACACCATGGTGGATTACACCCGGGTGCTGTTTGGCCGCATCCCCACCTTGTTTGGTTGATCCAGCGCCATGAATCTGGAGATGCTCAACCTGCTGGACAAGTTTTACGCCTTGATCTGGCCTTTGTTGCGCATCACTGCGTTTTTGGCATTTGCATCCATTTTCTCCATCCGCGCGGTGAATATACGCATCCGCATGGTGCTGTCCCTGGCATTTGCTTTTTTCATCTCGATGCAAATCGACATCCCAGTGATTGACCCCCTCACGGGCCCAGGTTTGGCAGAAGTCTTCAATCAGGTGTTCATTGGCTTTGCCATGGGCATGATCATGCAAATTGCCACCGCTGGCGTGGTGGTGGCCGGACAAGTGGTGTCGGGCTCCATGGGCTTGACCATGGCCACCTTGATCGACCCCAACGTGGGCAACGTGCCGGTCATTTCGGGTTTGTTCAACGTCTTGGGCACCCTGTTGTTTTTGGCCATGGGTGGCCATTTGATTGTGTTTGGCATTTTGTTGGACTCGTTCACCGTGTTTCCGATTGGCAAAAACCTGATGAGCCAAGATGTCTACGGCAAGATGTTGGCCTGGAGCGCGATGATGTTCTTGGCCTCTGTGCTGATTGCCTTGCCGGTGCTGATGACCTTGTTGTTCGTCAACGTGGGCTTGGGCTTTGTGACCCGTGCAGCCCCGAGTTTGAATATTTTTTCGGTGGGTTTTTCGGCCATGTTGATGGCCGGATTCGTCATTTTGTGGCTGGCCCTGCCCAGCACCGTGGGCCGCATGAACTGGCTCTGGGTGCAAACCTATGCGCAAATGCGCGCCTTATTTTTGGGGTGACACATGGCTGACGACAGCGCAGAAAAAACCGAAGAACCCACAGGCAGGCGACTGGAGAAAGCTCGCTCTGAGGGTCAGCTGGCGCGTTCCATCGAGTTGCCGGTGGCGGCCATGTCGCTGGGGGCCGTCGGGTTTTTCAGTTTGATGGGGGGGTGGTTGTTCAACGGCATGAGCCAGTTGTTTGTGTCGCAGTTGGAGTTTGACCGCAAGATCATCGACAAAGCCGAGTTGTTGCCTGGCTTTTTTGCGCAAGCGGTGGTGGACGCCTTTTTGTTGGTGTTGCCCATCATGCTGTTGATGTACTTCATTGCCATCGTCTCCACCGTTTTGTCTGGCGGACTGGTGTTCTCCATGAACATGGTGATGCCCAAGTTCAGCAAGCTCAATCCCTTGAGTGGCTTGCAGCGCATTTTTGGCATGAAGTCGCTGATCGAGTTGGGCAAGTCGATTGCCAAGTTTGTTGTGGTCGGTGGGATTTTGTTGTTGCAGGTGAGCAACCACATGGACGAGTTGCTCAACTTGGCCAACATGGATTTGAACCAGGCCATGGCGATTGCGGGCAAATTGATTGTCGATGCCTGCTTTTGGCTGGCCATGGGCTTGGTGCTGATTGCCTTGGCCGATGTGCCCATCCAGCAATACCAGGTGCATAAAAAGCTCATGATGTCGCGCCAAGAGGTTCGCGACGAGATGAAAGATTCTGAAGGTCGCCCCGAGGTCAAGCAAAAGATCAAGCAGCGCCAGCGTGAAATGGCCAACAACAAAATGATGGCCAAGGTCAAGGACGCCGATGTGGTGATCACCAACCCGCAGCACTTTGCCGTGGCTTTGTCTTACGACCCGAATGGCGAGGGCGCACCGATTTTGCTGGCCAAGGGCAGCGATGAAATGGCGCGTCGCATCCGTGAGGAAGCGCAGGCCCACGCGGTGGAATTGTTCCCGGCGCCGGAACTGGCCCGTGCCTTGTACTTCACCACCCAAGTGGACGAACCCATTCCCGAGGGCCTGTACCACGCGGTGGCCCAGGTGATCGCTTATGTGTTCAGCTTGAACCAGTCTTACGCCGCGGGCGAGGGCGTGTTGAAGCCCGTCCCCGTTGTGCCCGAGAATATGCGCTTTGACAGCAACGGTTTGCCAGTTTGATGGGATGGATGGCCAAATGAGCAACGTGTACCAAAGCCCGGGCGACAAGATGCGCTATGAGATCTTGGTCAAGTCCCTGATCGAGGGGCGATTGAACCTGGCCGTGCTCAGCCAGAGCGATTTGACCTTGGACCACTACGCCAACGCCATCCATGATGATTTGCGCGCCCGTGGTGAGCGCATGGTGGAGTTTTGTTTTTCTGCCGACTCGGCCAAATTGGTCGAAATGTTCAACGGCATTTTGTCTGAGCTGACGGTGTCTCAAGCGCGTGACAAGCAGGTCAAGAGCGCACCCAAGCGGTATTTGATTTTTCGCGACATCATGGCCATGCAAGAGTTTGAATTGCAATTGCTGGCCCGGTTGGTCAATGGTTTCCCGGCCAGCAACATCAATGTGGTGCTGCTGGTCAATTCCAGCGCATCGCACAGCACCAAGCTTCAAACCTTCGGTAAAAACCTGTTGACATGGGAGGTCGAGGCCGAGCCCGGTCAGGTCAAGGCCGAAGCACCCGAACCGCGCGGTTGGGCCAAAAGCACCGAGCGTGAGCCCTGGCTGGCCCCTGCAGAACCGATTGCCACGCCCCAGTCCAAACCTGCGCCCGCTGTACAGGGCGGTGCCACCCGGTCTGGCGCACGCCAAGATGAACCCACGCTGGCCCCGGATGTGGGAATCCTCTCGCCCAAAGACATGGCTGCCGAGGATGCGGCCACCGATCCTTGGGTGCCGGCACCAGCGCCCCCAGCGCGCAAAGGCTTGGTGTGGGTGCTGGCGGTGGTGCTGATTTCCTTGGTCGCGTTTGGCTTCATGTACAGCGACTTGTTGTTGCAAGAATTCACCGCACTGGACAACTACATCAACCGCACACCCGCACCTGCCGCTGCAACCGCCGCGCCAAGTGCCAGCGTGGGCATGGCCACCTCGGTGCCCGCTGCACCCATCAACCCAACGGAATCTTTGGGTGACAAAGAAGAGCTCATCGACACCAAGCAAGCTGCCCCCACCGAGGCGGCCCCCGCGGTGGCCCCCTTGCCAGTGCCGCCACCAGCCGCACCAGCGCCGGCGACCGTGGCCGCCGAGGCCAAAGCAGAAGCGATCAAAGCGGCCAATGAAGCGGGCAAGCCCAAGGCCGATGCGCCCAAGGCGGCTGTCAGCGACAAGGCTGCCGCAGCCGCTCCGGGCAGTTCACAAGATGGCGTCAATTGGGCGCGACAACTCCCAGAGAAGAGTTTTGTCTTGCAACACGCCGCCTTTGACGCGTTGGACGACGCGTTGGCCGCGCAAAACAAATCCCCCGCGTTGGCCAATGCCTTGTTGTTGATGGCCAGCAAGAAAAATGGTGCCAAATACTTCATCATCGTCACCGGTCCCTATGAAAACCGGCTGGCCGCCGAAGGGGCCATGAAAGCCGAGCCCGCATTTGCCAAGTCATGGATGCGGTCTGCACAGTCGGTCAAGCAGCAGTACGCTGCCCTTTGACACCCCACACAGGAGCCGTCCATGAGTGAAGAAATTTTTGGCGACAAACCTGCACACCAGGTCAGCGTGTCAGAGGGCTCCGGCAATGCCGCGAGTTCACGCAACCGATCGGGCAAGTTCAAAGCCGATACCTCCCGCCGCATCAACCTCGATGGGGACGAAGGCGAGATGGTGTCGCGCCACATCAGCAGCGACGGCGAAACCCATGTGACCGGCGGCTTGGGCGCGAGTGCCCTTCCATCTGTGGCCAACCAACCGGACCACCAGCACCCGTCCGGTGTGTCCACCGAGGCCAGCTCGGGCCGATCTGGCCCGGTGCAGTTGCGGGAGGGTTTGTCGGACCGCTCTTTGGCTGTGAGCCAGGGCGCGGCGGACGTCAACCGCCAAACCCTGCCCGGCGGCGAGGGCCTGGATGAAGAACGCATCCGCATCCAGGCGCAAGCCGCTGCCGACAACTTGCAGGTTTTGCCCAATACCGAGGCCGCTGAACCCAACCTGGCGCGATTGCCGCCACCAACAGATTCGCAAAATCGCATCGCTTTGCCCCCCACGGATGCCAGCGATGCCAACAAAGGCCCCATCATCCAAGCCGAGCCGTCACCGCGTGCCCCTTCTGCGGCCAGCGCTGGGACTGCACCCGCGGCGGGTCCGAGCGCGGAACCCTCCAACTATCCCCACGCGGCGCCATTGGCCAAGTCTGGCCCCATCGACCACCGCGAAGGCCTGACTTCATTGGGTTCCGACGGACACGGGGTCCCGGTTGACAGCGCTGGTTTGGCCGATCGGCATGTGCCATTGCCTGGGCAAGACGGCCCTGCCGACAACCGACAAACGGTGGAGGCGCAGGCTTTGAGCGACCACCGCGAGCCCCTGCCAGGCGAAACGGACAGCGCCAATGTGCAGCATTTGCCGGCCGGTGACAGCGCGTTGAGGCAGGTCGATTTTGGCCCCGATCAGACCAGTGACAGGCCAGAAATTGATGCCAATCATGATGAAAAAGAGGCGTTGGCACCCACTCACTTGGATGACGGGGCCGAGCCAGCCTTGGCCGAGGTGGGGGACGAAAGCCATCCAGCGCCTCAAGCCGTCAAGCTTCAAGCCGATCTATGGCGTGAGGGGTTTCGTGGCCGGGTGGCACAGATCCGGGAGCAAGTGGCTTTGATCCATGAAAACCTCGACAAGCTCGAAAAGTAAACAACGGAACCACACATGTCGGACGAGACCAAGGGCCTAGACACCGAGCCCACACTGCAAGACCCAGACGAGGCGCCAGACGCTTCTGAGCACGGTCACGCCAGTCACCTCGACGACGTGGCTGCCGAGGTGCAGGCCGCTTCAGAAGCCCTGGCCGAGTTGTCGGGCAAACCGCTGGACGCCGATGAGGTGGCGCGCCAACTCGAGGACATCACCAATGTGGTGTTGAACTCGGCTGAAGTCTCGACCCGTTCGGCGTCGGTGGCGGCCAGCATTGGTCACCAATTGCGCACGGTGAGCGACACCATCACCGATAACAACAAGCGCAGCATCCTGCACTCGCGCGTCATCATGGTGGTGTTCATGGTGTTTGTGGCGGTGGCGGTGGGCACCTTTTTTGCCATCTCCACCCGGATGCAGCAAAACATTCGCCAGCTCGACACCATCACCACCGCAGCGGCCAAGCGCGTCATCGAACTCGATGCGGCCATCAGCTACTCGGTGGACTCGACCAAGCGCCAGCAAGAGTTGCAAGACAAGCAAGCCGAATTCACCGAAAGCCAGACCAAGATCACAGCGCGTCTCGATGACATGAGCAAGGCGGTTTTGGCCTTGCCGCAATCGGTGGTGGATCAAAACACCAAAGCCAATGACGCCCGAACGGCGGCCTTGGAGAAAAAGCTGCAAAGCTTAGAAACCAAACTGCAAACCCTGGTCGACAAGCCCGCACCCAGCATCGGTCCCAGCCAGCAAGCGCTGATGGCAGACAAGCAAGCCTTGACCACCGAAAAGCAAAACTTGGCCGCTGAAAATCAAAGGCTGAAAAAAGAAATCGACAACTTGACCACCAAGTTGCGTGAGAAGCCCCCGGCGCCGCCCAAACCCGTTGTGGCCGAACCCAAGCCTGCGCCGCCCAAACCGCCGGCCCCCAAACCCGCCCCCAAAGTGGAGGCAGCGCCTGAGCCCAAGCCCACGCCTGCACCGGCCCCTGTGGCGGTGGTGCCAGAGCCGCGCCCCGTGGTGCCAGCGGTGCCGCAAACCCCGCCCCGCGAGCGGCCCATCCAGTACCCCCGACCCGCCGATTGATGGCGATCAGGCAAAGCGCGATGCGCTGGCCAAGGGGTATTGGTGATAGGGCGCCGGCAAAGCGCCGGCATCTTCCAGCAAAGCATTGGCTGGGAGTTGGGTGAACAAATCCGACAAAGGCTTTGACTCGGTGTCGCTGACACGGCGCATGATGTGGCGCAGTGCCAAGTCTTGAGGTTGGTGCAGGCCTGCGGCCTCGAGCAGCTCTTTCAGGGCTTCCAGCGTGTGGTGGTGAAAGTGCAGCACGCGTTGTGCTTTGTCGGGCACCACCAGGGCGATTTGTCGTTTCGGGTCCTGGGTGGTGACACCTGTGGGGCAGTTGCCCGTGTGGCAGGTTTGCGCTTGGATGCAGCCCAGGGCGAACATGAAACCACGGGCGCTGTTGCACCAATCGGCACCCAAAGCCAGGGTGCGCGCCACATCAAAAGCACTGATGATTTTGCCGCTCGCCCCCAAGCGGATGTGCGCGCGCAAGCCCACCCCCACCAGCGTGTTGTGCACCAAGCGCAGGCCTTCTTGCATGGGCGTGCCCATGTGGTCTGAGAACTCCAAGGGTGCAGCACCGGTGCCACCTTCGGCGCCGTCGATGACGATGAAGTCGGGGCGGATGCCGGTGTGCAGCATGGCGTGCACGATGCCAAACCACTCCCAGGGGTGGCCAATGCACAGCTTCATGCCCACCGGCTTGCCTTGCGACAAGGTGCGCAGCTCTTGCACAAAAGCCATCAACTCCAGCGGCGTCGAAAACCGGCTGTGGGCGGCCGGGGAGACGCAATCCACCCCCTCGGGCACGCCACGGGCTTGGGCAATTTCGGGGGTCACCTTGGGGCCGGGCAGCACGCCGCCATGGCCGGGCTTGGCCCCTTGGCTGAGTTTGATCTCCACCATCTTGACCTGCGGGTCGCGGGCTTGGGCGGCGAATTTTTCGGGGTCAAAGTTGCCTTGTGCATCGCGGCAACCGAAATAACCCGAGCCGATTTCCCAGATCAGGTCACCGCCATGCACCCGGTGGTGGCTGGAGATGGAGCCCTCGCCAGTATCGTGGGCAAAGCCGCCCAGCTTGGCACCTTGGTTCAAGGCCATGATGGCATTGGCACTCAAAGCACCAAAGCTCATGGCCGACACATTGAACAGGCTCATGGCATACGGCTGGGTGCATTGATCGCCACCCACCGAGACGCGAAAGTCGTGGGTTTCCAGGTGGCTGGGGGCGATGGAGTGGGTCAACCACTCATAGCCCAAGGCGCGCACATCGAGTTGGGTGCCAAACGGTCGTTTGTCCGACTGCCCCTTGGCCCGTGCGTAAACCAAAGAGCGTTGGGCGCGCGAGAAGGGCGCTGCGTCGGTTTCGCTTTCTAAAAAATATTGCCGAATTTCGGGGCGGATGTACTCCAGCATGAAGCGCAAGTGGCCAATGATGGGGTAGTTGCGCAAGATGGCATGGTGTTGTTGTTGCAAGTCATAGGCCCCAATCGCGGTGAGGGCGCCAAACAGCAGCAACCACCCCACCTGGCCCGCGCCGGCCAACGCCATCAGGGCCGACAGGCACAAACCCGCCATGGCGACAAAAAAAGCCGTGTAGCGGATCGGGTAAATTTGGTTCAGGCGTTCAAGCATGTGTGATCCCGCCCAATGGGGCGGCCTATTCTGGGGGGTGTTGCAAGCGGGTGGCCAAGCGATTTTGCGCCAAAGTCGAAACCTCGCTGCGCAAGCGTGCCTGCACCAGTTGGTGATCGGCGATGCGCTGAACCGCGTGCAAGTCATTCAAGATGGTGCTGCGCAAGCCCAGCAACTGGGCGTCGATGGCGGCCAGTTCCTCGCGCAGTCGCTTTTGTTCGCGCATGCCTTGGTTGAGTTGGGCCACTTCGGCAGCGATGCGCTGCCAATGCTGGGTCAAGTCATCGGTGGGCGGGGTGTGCAATTGCTCCAGCAACTCGCCCAGCAAGGGGTCGCGCAGGCCTTCGCCCAAATGGTTTTCACGCGGCGTGGGGGCCTCGCTGAACAGGGGTGCCGGTTGCGCTTCAGCCGGCAGGTGTTCCAACTCGGCCAGGGCGGGCTCATCGATGGGCGCCAAGGCGGTTTCGGCGGGCGCACCCTCTTGGCCAGGCGTGACCCAGCCTTGGTCGGGGATGTATTGCTTGAGTCCCTTGCGGGGGATGAATCGGCTGTGCTTCATGCGCGTGCTGTTCACGGTTTGGTGTCCACAGCGGTGCGCGACATGCGGCGCAGAAATTGGGGGATGCCCAAGGCGGTCATGCTGCGTGCGGCCAAAGAGGCGGGCTCTTTCTCAAGCACTTTGCGCTGGCGGTGCTGACCCAAGACCGAGTGTTGCGGGCTGGCCGTGGCCTGCGCCAAAACCCCAGACCCGATGGCGGGCTTGGATGCAGTTGGCACACCTGGCAGCGGGCTGTTGCGCCGACCCAAGATGGGGCCCACCGGCGCACGCGTGGTGCGCAGCGCAGCGTTGCGGTTGTGGATATCGCGCACTTCGCACACGGCGCGGGCAAATTCCAAAAATGATTGGCCGCAGTCGTTGCGCGCATCCATCAGGTAGCCGCGCTGGAACATGTCGCGCGCGGTCTGCGACTCCAGCACCGGCGGGGCCAGCATGAAGCTGACCGGAAAGCGTTGCATGGAGAACATATCGGTCTCGAGTTGTTCCAAGGTAACCCGTGTCGGGCACAGCAACAAGGTGGGCGAGCGCAGGGTGGCCGAGTCAAACACCCAGCGGTGGCGGGCCAAAAAGCCAGCGGTGGTGGCCATTTCAATTTCCGACACCGATGTCGGCACGATGACCAAATCAAACTCAAACATCAACTCGGCGGCGATGGCATCGCTCCAGGTCAGGTCGCACACCACCACCTCGCTGCTGCTGGCGGCGCGGCGCAGGTGCAAACGCGCTTCCAGAATCGGTCGGTTGCCGCCTTTGTCCAGCGGCAAATGCTCGTGCAAAACCACCACCCCCACCTGGGGTGCTTGTTTCAGCCAGGTGCTGGACGAGCCATGCGAGTCCCAATCGATCAGCGTGGTCTCCAAGGCCATGCGGCGGCGAAAAAACGCCGCCAAATTGGCCGAAACCGTGCTTTTGCCCACGCCGCCTTTTTGGCTGGTCACCAAAATTTTGTATGCCATGTCGGTCAACCTTTTTGATCACATCCGCCAGAGGGGGTGCAAGTGTTTGAAATCAATCACTTGCGAATAATTCCTCGTGCGGGGGATGGGATGTTATCCGGAACCCCTTGTATGTCAACAAAAATGTTGCTGAAATGGCAAATAAAACAAAAGATGTAAAACTAAGTGGCCTTCGCCAGTCCCAGTTTCTCGATCAAGCGTTTTTCGCTGGCAAAAGTGCGCTGGGCAAACCGGGCATATTCATCGCTGCCCATGTAAATCACCGGTTGGTCGTACTTTTCAAAGCTGGCGATGACCTGCGGGTCCTCCAGGGCTTTTTTGAACGCCTCGTCCAAACGCTTGGTCAGGGCCGGGTCCATGCCGCGCGGGGCGCCAATGCCAAAGGGTGAATCGGAAACGGTTTCAAAGCCCAACTCGTTCAAGGTGGGCACTTGCGCCCAGCGTTTGGTGCGCTTGCTGCCGTAGGTGGCGAGCAAGCGCATGGTGCCCGCGTCCACGTGGGGCGCCCAACCGGTGGCATCGCTGTGCGCCGAGATGTGGCCGCCCAGCAAAGCTTGCAGGCCGTCGCTGCTGCCTTTGAAGGGCACGTGCTGCAACTCAATGCCGGCTTTCATGGCGAACTCTTCCACCGCCAAGTGCGGTGTGGTGCCCGTGCCGGTCGACCCATAGGTGAATTTGCCCGGGTTGGCCTTGGCAAAGTTGACCAGGTCTTTGATGGTTTTGAAAGGGCTGTCGGCGCGCACCGCCATGCCAAAGGTGTAGCCGGTCAAGCAGGCGACGTAGGTGAAGTCGCTCAAAGGGTTGAACGCCATTTTTTGCATGTGGGGCAAGCGCAGCACCCCAATGGTGAGTTGCGACAAGGTGTAGCCATCGGGCTTGGCCGACACCAACTCATTGGGGCCCAGCATGCCGCTGGCGCCAGGTTTGTTCTCCACCACCATGGTGCCGCCCAGCACGCGCCCAGTGGCATCGGCCAAGGCGCGCATGACCTGATCGCTGGAGCCGCCAGCGGGCCAAGGGCAAATGAGTTTGATCGGCCGGCTGGGGTAGGACGCCTGCGACCAAGCCGGTGCGGCCAATGAACTGGCGCCCACGGCCAAGGTTTTGATCAAGCTGCGGCGAGTTGGTGCGGTCTGCATGGATGAACCTCAAAGTTGAAAAGGGTTGGCGCGGGCCACAACCTCAACCCACCCCAGTATTTTCAATGGCTTGGTGAGCGCGCCGTACAGGGTTCATATGGAAGTGAAAACCCCATTGGCCTCCAAGTGCATTTGGCCCCATGCTGTGCCCTGTTCTTGATGCTTTTTTTGAAAGTGCCGAAGATGTATAAAAAACTGTTGTTGGCCTATAACGGCTCCGTGGCCGGGCAAAAAGCCTTGCTCGAATCGCGCGAGTTGGCCCAATGGGGCCAAGCTGAATTGCACTTGGTGGCGGTGATGCCCATGGCACTCAATGCGGTGGTGGCCGAAGGCATTGTGTTTTCCACCGAACAAGAGGCGGCACACCGCAAAAGTTTTGAACAGGTGTTGGCCCAAGGCTTGTCGGCTTTGGCCGATCAGGGTTTTGCCGCCACCGGCGAATTGCTGCTGGGCGACCCGGTGCACGAGATATGCGCTTGCGCCAAGCGCATTGGCGCCGACCTGATCGTGGTGGGGCATCAACACAAAAACAGCTGGGTGCAGCGCTGGTGGCATGCCTCCATCTCACCCTCGCTGATCGAAGAGGCCCCGTGCAGCGTGTTGGTCTCGATTTTGTAGGCCGCTTTATTTGTCCACCGATGCGCTCCAGCGCTCGTCCCAACTGTGGCGCGCTTGCTCGAGTTCGCGCCGATCGCGCTTGGTCGGGCGGCCTTGCTCTTGGCTCATAGCGGGTTCGCGGGCGTAACGCTGTTGCAAGGCCAGCTTGGCGCGCTGTTCCATGCTGTCGGCGGTTTCTTGGTACAGCAATTGGGCCACCGGTGCCGGCCCCCGCTGGCCACTCAAGCCCGCAATCACCACGGTGCGCTGCACGGCACCTTGGCGCACTTGAACCGTGTCGCCGGTTTTGACCTCGCGCGAGGGCTTGGCGGTTTGGCCATTCACCGCCACCCGGCCTTTGTCGATGTCTTCGCTGGCCAAGGAGCGGGTTTTGTAAAAACGGGCCGCCCACAGCCATTTGTCGATGCGCATTTTCTCCATGGGCCGATTGTCACCGCTGGCCGCCAGGGGCAGGCTGGGCCTGAATGGGGGGCACCCCAGGGGTTGGCAACCCCAATTCAATGTCCTTTTGGCCCCGAGGCCCAGCCCAGGTCGGTTAGGCTATGCCCCCTATGCTGCCCCGCCTGACCCAAGCCCAAGCCCCATTGACTTGCCGCGTGAAAGCGGTCAATGAACATGGTCAGGCTGAGGACTTGTCGATACCTGCCGAACGCGCTTTGACCGTGTATGTGGACAAGCGCGAGCTGGTGACCTTGATGACCTTGGGCGCCCACCCCGAATGGCTGGTGCTGGGTTATTTGCGCAACCAGCGCCTGATCGATGCGCCCAGCGCGGTCGAATCCATCACCGTCGATTGGGACGCGGGCGAGGGCGGTGCAGGGGTCGCGGCGGTCAAAACCCATGGCGGCATTGCCGACCTCAGCGCCAAAACCGCGCAGCGCGTGGTCACCACCGGTTGTGGCCAGGGCAGCATGTTTGGCGACTTGCTCACCGATTTGGATGGGCTGAACCTGCCCCCGGCGCAATGGCCGCAACAAGACTTGTACGCCATGGTGGACGCAATTCGCCTGCAGGAGAGCACTTACAAGTCGGCCGGGTCGGTGCATGCCTGTGCGCTGTTCCATCTCGGCGACATGAAGTTGTTTGTCGAGGACGTGGGCCGCCACAATGCCATCGACACCATTGCCGGCTGGATGTGGATGCATGGCATCCACCCCGACCAGGCGCCCATCCACGCGCCTTGGGCTTTTTACACCACCGGTCGATTGACCAGTGAAATGGTGCTCAAGGCGGCGCAAATGCAAGTGCCAGTGGTGGTCTCGCGCAGTGGCATCACCCAAATGGGTTTTGAGATGGCCCAGCGCTTGGGTCTGTGCACCGTGGGGCGCGCCACCCACAAGCGTTTTCTTTGTTACACCGCGCCCCAGGTGCTGTTGTGGCAACCCGAATTGGCGCAAACCAATGTGAAAAGAGCCCCCATATGATGCGTTCATGGTCTTTGGCTTGGCGCAACCTGTGGCGCGATGCACGCGCAGGCGAATTGCGCTTGCCCATGGTGGCCGTGGCCTTGGGCGTGGCCGCGCTCAGCTCGGTGGCATTTTTGGCCGATCGCCTGCAAGCTGGCATGGCGCGCGACGCCCGCCAGTTGATGGGCGGAGATGTGGTGGTGGTGAGCGACCAGCCCACGCCTGCACCCTTTGCGCAAAAGGCCAAGGCCCTGGGTTTGAACACTGCCACCACGCTGAGCTTTCCCACCATGGCGCGGGCCAGCGACGAGCGCGGTGGCGCCAGCCGCTTGATTGCCCTCAAAGCGGTGGAGCCGGGCTACCCCTTGCGCGGGGCATTGCAGGTGTTGCAATCGACGGCAGGCGGTTTGGCGGGTGCTGTGTTGCCCACACCGGGGCTTCAGCCTGGCACGGTGGCCGCACCCAACAACCAAACGGCCTACGATGGCCCATCTGTGGTGGTGCGCGCCATCCCAGCGCCGGGCCAGGCGTGGGCCGAGCCGGGCCTGTTGGAAGCGCTGGAATTGCAACCGGGCGACAGCTTGTGGCTGGGCAAACTCCGCGTCACCTTGTCGCAGGTGCTCACCGCCGAGCCCGATCGGGGCGCGGGCTTCATGAACTTTGCCCCGCGTTTGTTGATCAACATTGCCGACCTGGATGCCACCGGTTTGGTGCAACCGGCCAGCCGCATCGCTTGGCGTTTTGCGGTGGCCGGGCCAGATAAAAAGGTACAGGCCTATATGCAATGGGCCCAGGACCAAGTGGGCCAACCCGAGGTGCGCGGCGTGCGCCTGGAGTCGATGGAGGCGGGGCGCCCCGAAATGCGCCAAACCCTGGAGCGCGCAGAAAAGTTCCTCAACCTCGTGGCCCTGTTGGCCGCCTTGCTCAGTGCCGTGGCCGTGGCCTTGGCCGCGCGCGGTTTTGCGGCGCGCCATTTGGACGACTGCGCCATTCAGCGCGTGCTGGGCCAAAGCCAGCGCCAAATCGCTGCGGTGTATGCCATCGAATTTGGTTTGCTGGGCATTGGCGCGAGCTTGATCGGCGCGGCTTTGGGCTATGGCTTGCACGAGGTGTTTGTCGGCTTGCTCAGTGGTTTGATTGAGGCCGACTTGCCCGCCGCCGGTTGGCGGCCCCTGGCCTATGGGGTGGGCACCGGCCTGACGCTGCTGGTGGCCTTTGGATTGCCGCCGGTTTTGCAACTGGCCCGGGTGCCGCCTTTGCGGGTGATCCGGCGCGATGTGGGCAAACCGCAAGCCGCTTCCTTGGGGGTCATGGGGGCTGGTTTGCTGGGTTTTTCGCTGCTGCTCATGGCGGTCAGCCGCGACCTGGTGTTGGGCCTGTGGGTGGTGCTGGGCTTTGCCGGGGCAGTGGCCTTTTTTGCCGCCTTGTCCTGGTTGGCGGTGCGCAGCTTGCGTTGGGCGGTGAATGAAGCGCGCTCGCCGCAATGGCTGAGTTTGGCCACGCGCCAAATTTCTGCCCGACCGGTGTTTGCCATGGTGCAAGTCAGCGCTTTGTCGGTGGGTTTGTTGGCCCTGGTGTTGTTGGTGTTGTTGCGCACCGACCTGGTGGCCAGTTGGCGCAACGCCACACCTGCCGACGCGCCGAATCGCTTTGTCCTCAACGTGCAACCCGATCAGTCGCAGGCCTTTCAAGACCATTTGCGCCAAGCCCAGGTTCAGCGCTTCGACTGGTTCCCCATGATCCGGGCCCGATTGGTGGCGATCAACGGCCAAACGGTGTCGGCCCAAAATTACAGCGACGAGCGGGCCAAGCGATTGGTGGACCGCGAGTTCAATGTGTCGCACAGCGTGGCTGCACCAGCGCACAACAGCATCGTGGCCGGTGCTTGGGTGCCGGACGAGCCCGAAGCCTTGAGCCTGGAAGAAGGCTTGGCCAAAACCCTGGGCTTGAAATTGGGCGACCAGTTGCGCTTTGACATGGCGGGCGTGGCCAGTGAAGCGCGTGTCACCTCGATTCGCCGGGTGGACTGGACGTCGATGCGCGCCAACTTCTTTGTCATGTACCCGCTGGCACGCATGCCCGATGTGCCCATGACCTACATCGCCGCGTTTCGCGCCCCATCGGTGCGCGGCTTTGACAACGCCTTGGTGGCGCGCTTTCCCAACATCACCAATGTGGACTTAGGCGCCAGCCTCAACCAAGTGCAAAAGGTGTTGGGCCAAGTGGTCCAAGCGGTAGAGTTTTTATTCGTGTTTACCTTGGCCGCTGGCTTGGTGGTGATGTTTGCCGCCGTCACCGCCACCCGCGAAGAGCGGGCCCGCGAATATGCAGTGTTGCGCGCCCTGGGCGCCTCCAACCGCTTGTTGGCGCGGGTGCAAGCCGCCGAGTTGGTGGGCGTGGGCGCCTTGGCCGGCGCCCTGGCTTCTTTGGTGGCCTTGGCCGTGGGCTGGGGCTTGGCCCGCTATGTGTTTGAGTTCGCATGGACGCCACCGGTTTGGGTGCCACTGGTGGGCACGCTGGCGGGTGCGCTGTTGGCGCTGTTGGCCGGTTGGTGGGGCTTGCGCGAAATTTTGCGCCGCCCCGTGGTTCAGACCTTGCGTCAAGCAGCGTTGTGATGTTTTTGGGGCCACCGCATGGATGAAGAAGACCCACCAGACAGCGTCACCGCGTTTGACATGGTGGGCGGCGAAGCCCAGGTGCGCGCCTTGGTGGACCGGTTTTACGACCTGATGGATTTGGAGCCGGCCTACACCCATTTGCGCGCTGTGCACGGCAGCGACTTGCAATCGGCACGCGACAAGTTGTTTTGGTTTTTGTGCGGCTGGCTGGGCGGGCCCTCGCACTACACCGAGCGCTTTGGCCACCCGCGCTTGCGCATGCGCCACATGCAGTTTGCGATTGGGGTGCGCGAGCGCGACCAGTGGCTGGCCTGCATGGCCCAAGCCATGCGAGAGGTGCAGGTGCCAGAGGTTCTGCAAACGCGTTTGCAAGAAAGTTTTTTCCAAACCGCCGACTGGATGCGCAACCTCAACGGCCCGTGAGGTGGCTTGGGCCCGACCCCGGGGCCAGCAACACCCGCAAGGCCCCGGCCCCGCCTTCCGAGGGTGTGGCTTGCACAAACGCCAAGACCTCGCTTTTTTGCACCAACCAGCGCAGCACCTTGTTTTTCAGCACCGGTGTTTTGCCAGGTGACCCCAGGCCTTTGCCATGCACCACCCGCACGCAGCGCCAACCTTGGCGGTGGGCTTGGCGGATAAAGCCACCCAAGGCCTCACGCGCCTCATCGCTGCGCAAGCCGTGCAAGTCGATCTCGCCTTGCAAAGCCCAATCGCCTTGGCGCAACTTGCGGATCACGTCGCGGCCCATGCCGTCGCGCAGGTAGCTGAGCTGGTCATCGGTGTCGATCATGCGGCTGATGTCGATCTCATCGCTCAAACTCTCGCGCAGCACCGCTTGCTGGTCGCGTTGCAACTGCAAGGGTTCGGGTGATGGCGCCGGGGATTGCAGCGGCACACGCGCTTGGGGGTTGAGGGGTTTGACAACCCCGACGGAACGCACAAACAGTTCTTGCTCGGCCCGCGCTTGGCGCAGCGCCTCGGCGCGGGCTTGGGCCGCCAATGCGTCGCTCGCTTGTTGCTGGGCCAGTTTTTGGCGCAACGCATCCAGGTCTTTGAGGGAGCGCGATTTCATGGGGGCAACACAGGCGGGGGTGGGGTCGGTGCCACGGATGTGGCCGAGAACATGGTTGGCATCATAGCCAGCCAAGGCCAGTGACGGGCTATCGGGCTGCGGTTCGACTGAAAGTGACAGACCGATGCAGCGCTGGGTGTGTCGAATGCTGGGTCTGTTTAGATCAACCCCGCCTCGGCCATCGAAAACGCGCAGCCTGGGGCCACGATGATGTGGTCCAGCACCCGCACATCCACCAGGGCCAAGGCCGACTTCAGGGTTTGCGTCAGGGCTTTGTCGGCGGCCGAGGCTTGCACGCTGCCACTGGGGTGGTTGTGGGCCAGCACCACGCCGCTGGCGCCCACATCCAGGGCCAGCTTGACCACTTCGCGCGGGTACACGCTGGCTTGGCTCAGCGTGCCTTGGAACATGGCGCGGTATTGCAACAAGTGGTGTTGGTTGTCGAGCAACAGCAGTGCAAACACCTCATGGCCCAAATGGCCCAATTGCAGTTGCAAGTACTGCTTGACGCGTTCGGGCGAATCCAGCACCGGGCGCTGGCGCAGTTGCTCGGCCAAGGCGCGGCGCGACAACTCCAACACCGCCAGCAATTCGGCCCGCTTGGCCGTGCCCCCCAAGCCTTTGAAACGCTGCAAGTCCTTGGCCTGGGTTTGCAGCAGGCCCGAAATGCCGCCAAACTGCGCCAGCAGTTCGCTGGCCATGTGCAACACATGCCGGCCCGGGGTGCCGGTGCGCAGCAGCAAAGCCAGCAACTCGGTGTCGCTCAAGGCGGCAGGCCCCAAGGCCAGCAGCTTTTCGCGGGGGCGCACTTCGGTGGGTAAATCGCGCATGGGTGTGTGGGTGGAATATTTTTGTTCTAATGCCACCCGAACAACATTCGTTGACAGGCCTCTATCAGGGATTTCTACAATGGGACGCGAAATCCCACCGCTTTATGACCTCTCCCTCCTCTGAACCCCTGGTGCGCGTCACGCCCGGCGCCTTTTTGACCTTGCATTACCGCTTGACCGGCCCGCAAGGCGACATCATCAACACCTTTGAGGACAAGCCCGCCACCTTGTCGCTGGGTTCGGGCGAGTTGTCGCCGGCCCTGGAGCAGCATTTGATGGGCTTGGCCGAGGGCGCGCGCACCACCTTTCAGTTGGCCGAGGGCGAAGCCTTTGGGCCACGCAACCCCGACATGGTGCAGTGGGTCAGCCGCGACTTGTTGCGCCAAATGGGCGACCCGCATGAAAGCTATGCCGTGGGCGATGTGGTTGCTTTTCCGGCGCCCGATGGCGCGGGCAGCTATGCCGGCGCGGTGTGCCAGTTGGGCGATGCTGCGGTGCTGTTTGACTTCAACCACCCCCTGGCTGGCCAGGCCGTCCAATTCGAAGTGCAATTGATCGGAGTGTTATGAACGCACCCACACCCGCTGAAATCATTTTGGCCGAACCCCGGGGTTTTTGTGCCGGTGTGGACCGGGCCATTGACATCGTTGAGCACGCCCTGAGCAAGTTTGGCGCGCCCATTTATGTGCGCCACGAAATCGTGCACAACACCCATGTGGTCAACGACTTGCGCTCGCGGGGCGCCATCTTCATCGAAGACTTGAACGACGTCCCCCCCGGCGCCACCTTGGTGTTCAGCGCACACGGGGTGCCCAAAGCGGTGGAGCACGAGGCCGAACGGCGTGGGTTTCGGGTGTTTGATGCCACCTGTCCTTTGGTGACCAAGGTGCACGTCGAAGTGGCCAAGCTGCACCGCGAAGGCTATGAATTTATCATGATCGGCCACAAAGGCCACCCCGAGGTCGAAGGCACCATGGGCCAGTTGTCCGAAGGCATCCACTTGGTGGAAGACGTGGACGATGTGGCCACGGTACAGCCCAGCCAAACCGAGCGCTTGGCGGTGGTGACCCAAACCACCTTGAGCGTGGACGATGCCGCTGAAATCATGGCCGCTGTGCAAAAACGCTTTCCGCAAATTCGCCCACCCAAACAGCAAGACATTTGCTATGCCACGCAAAACCGCCAAGACGCGGTCAAGCTGCTCAGCCCCCAAGTGGACATCGTGATCGTGGTGGGCAGCCCAAGCAGCTCCAACAGCAACCGCTTGCGCGATGTGTCGCAAAAGTACGGCACGCCCAGCTACATGGTCGACCATGCCGACGAATTGCAGGCGGCTTGGTTTGAAGGCAAGCAACGCATTGGTTTGACCGCTGGCGCGTCTGCGCCCGACATCTTGGTGCAACAAGTCATCACCCGCTTGCGAACGCTGGGCGCGGTGTCGGTGCGCACCTTGGACGGCATCCAAGAGACCATCAAATTCCCCTTGCCCAAAGGCCTCAAGCCCGAGGCCTGATGCCCTAAGCCCCTGGCTGGGGCCCGAACAAAAATTACAATCGCCCACCATGCTTGATATCAATTTGCTCCGACGCGATCTGCCCCACGTTTTGGAGCGCCTCAACGCCCGCAAGTCACCGCAACCCTTTTTGGATGTCGACACCTTTCAGGCCATGGAGGGTGAGCGCAAAACCTTGCAAACCCACACCGAAGAGCTGCAAGCCCGGCGCAACAGCTTGTCGAAACAAATTGGCCAGCGCAAATCCAAGGGCGAAAGCACCGATGACATCATGGCCGAAGTGGCCAGCATCAAAGACGATCTGGAGCGCTCCGCTCAGCGCTTGGAGTTGCTGCAAGCCGATATGCTGGCCTTGCTGCAAGCCCTGCCCAATTTGCCCCACGCGAGTGTGCCGGTGGGCAGCGATGAACATGGCAATGTGGAATTGCGCCGTTGGAGCCCTGCGAATGGTTTGGGTGGGGAGCCTGCGCCCCTGAGTTTCGAAGCCAAAGACCATGTGGACATCGGCGAACCCCTGGGCCTGGACTTTGAAACCGGCACCAAATTGGCGGGATCGCGCTTCAGCGTGCTCAAAGGCCCCATCGCCCGATTGCACCGGGCGCTCGCGCAGTTCATGCTCGATGTACAAACCCAAGAGCACGGCTACACCGAGTGCTACACGCCCTACATCGTCAATGCCGATAGTTTGCGTGGCACGGGGCAGCTGCCCAAGTTTGAAGCCGATTTGTTTGCCGCCAAAAAAGGCGGCCAAGACGGCGACGACCCCACGGCCCTGTACCTCATCCCCACCAGCGAAGTGCCGCTGACCAATTTTGTGCGCGATGAAATCGTGGCCGAGGCCGACCTGCCCATCAAGCTCACCGCCCACACGCCGTGCTTTCGCTCAGAGGCGGGCAGCCACGGTCGCGACACGCGCGGCATGATCCGCCAACACCAATTCGACAAAGTGGAGATGGTGCAAATCGTCCACCCCGACCACAGCGAACAGGCGCTGGACGACATGACCGCCCACGCCGAAGCCATTTTGCAAAAGCTCGGTTTGCCCTACCGCGTCATGCTGCTGTGCACCGGCGACATGGGCTTTGGCGCGGTGCGCACCCACGACTTAGAGGTGTGGTTGCCTGCGCAAAACACCTATCGTGAAATCAGCTCGGTCAGCAACTGCGACGCCTTTCAAGCCCGGCGCATGCAAGCGCGGTTTAAAAACGCGCAAGGCAAAAACGAATGGGTGCACACCCTCAATGGCTCTGGCCTGGCCGTGGGCCGCGCCTTGGTCGCCGTGCTCGAAAACTACCAGCAAGCCGATGGTTCGGTGCGCGTGCCAGACGTTTTGCAGCCCTACCTCGGGGGCCTGAAAACCCTCCAACCCTTGAAAGCCCTCCCATGAAATTCCAAACCTTGTGCTCTTTGTTGGTGTTGTGTGGCCTGGCTGCCTGCAGCACCACACCCATGGGTGCCGACGGTGGCCCAGCGGCCTTGCCCATCCAAGAGTTGATCGGCCAAACCCAACTGCCACCGGGCAGCCGGGTGGTTCACGAGCAGTCGCTCATCTTGGGTGCGGGCGACAACTGGGTGGGCCGTTTGGCCCTGGATGTGGGGCGCGACACCAGCGCCGCCTACAACTACTTTTTGGACCAATACCAGCGCAATGGCTGGGGCTTGATTTCAGCCAGCCGCGGCAAAACCAGTTTGTTGGTGTTCACCAAACCCGACCGCAGCGCCACCATCGAAATATCAGAAGGCGGGGCTCTCAGCGGCCCCAACCTGGTGATGACCATCACCCCGCGCAGCGCCAACACGCCGCCGGTGGCGCGGCCGCCAGCCGCCTCGGTGCCTGCAACCACCGCAGTGCCCACCCCAGTGCGCCCCTGAAGACCGCACGCCACACCCGTTGAGGCCCGTGGCGGGCATGGGGCGCTGATAGAATCGCGCCCTCGACACCCGGAGAGATGGCAGAGTGGTCGAATGCGCCGGACTCGAAATCCGGTATACGGTTTTTGCCGTATCGAGGGTTCGAATCCCTCTCTCTCCGCCAGTATGTCAATACCCACGCGGTATTTTGAATACCTTTTGTTTTCGCCCAGAAATTCATCAGCTATTCATGGCGCCTATTCCATCATGCGGCTAACTTTGCTGACACCAGACGGTTGATGCTGATGCCCTGTTCCGCCGCCTGTGTTGCCAATGTGCGGTGCACCATGGACGGAATGCGAACCATAAAACGCCCGCTGTAGGTTTTCTCTGAGAGCGCATTAGGAACCACTTCGCCTGAAGCTTTCATTTCCTCGACCACCTCTCCCACAACCCGACGAATGCCGGAGAGGGCTTTTTCTGGGTTGGGGGCGAGCCAGGAAAGCGAAGGAAATTCGGCACATAAACCAACGTGTTCGTTGTCCTCGGCAGACCAAGCTACCCAGCGTTGAGTTCTTTCAACATCAAGGCCAAGGCCTTTTTTTGTTTGGGGTCGCGGGCATCTTCCACGGCGTCTTCCAACACCACGCGGATGTCTTCGGCTTCCACCAACTCCATGGCCCAGTCGGGGAACAGCCGCTCGCGGATCTCATCCTCTTGGCTCAGCACCACCACGCTGTCGTGGCGCGGGTCGGCTGAAATGATTTTCATCAGGCTTTGCACGTTGTCTCTGGGGCCTTCGAGCCATTGGAAGAAATAACCACTGCCAAAGACCAACAGACCCGTGATGCCAAATTTGGGGTTGTGGCGTTGGGCTGTGGCGATGATCTTTGCTATTTCAGCCTCATCCATGTCAGCAGCACCACGGCTGCAATACACCAGGTTGTGGATGGATTGGCCGGCATGGCCTTCGTCGTTTTGGAAAGGATGGTTTGCTTGCATCACCGCAGTCGGTAAAAAATCTCGGTCTGGACCATACAAGACTTGAGAAGTGAAAGGCGCCGTCTTGCTTTTGGATGGGCTGCCAAATCGAACGCCTAAGCCGATTGTGCATGGGCGCCATGCCCAGCTGAAAAATCACCGATGGGGGAACATTCATTCCGGACGGCGAATGGTTTGGTGAGAAACCGCGCCACCCTGGGCATTGACTTTGACCAGCACCATGTCCCCGGACCCAATGTTCTCACCCATGTATTCGTAAATGTTGACATGGTGTGTCACCAAAATGAGGGCTTGTTGACCTTTGGTTTTGATGCGTTCAGCAATGAATTGCTGCAGCTTCATGTTGCTCTCTTTGGCTTTGGACATGTCATCGAAAAACGACGCCAGTGAGGCCTCCACCTTGAACCCATCGAACTTCAGCAATTCGGCCGTGTCTTTGCATCGGCACCACGGACTGGCGTAAACCTGTGCCGATGCCACCCCTTGCTGTTTCAGCCAAGTCCCAATGCGCAGGGCTTGCTGTCGGCCTTCATCGTTGAGGTTGCGTTGGCTCTTGCAATCAGCCAAGGTGTAGTGGGCTGGATCCCCCACGCCAGGTGCCAAGGCATGCCGCATCAACAAAACGTATGGCGAAGATCGAAGCGCATTTGACAAGTCGCTGGCATGGGCCAGCGCAGGCGCCAGCAGCCACAAAGCCATGAGGCTTGCAGATCCCATGATCAGCATGGCCCGTTGCGACCATGACAAGTGTGTGAGGTGGGTCACCATGCGTGCGGCCTTTCGGGATGGGATGCGGTTTCGATCTGGCCCAGTTTACGTGGTGGGGTGGTGGTTGGCCTCAAGAAGTCGCCGCAAGTGTCGATCTCTCCTCAAAGGTGCATCTGCCACCCCCCAAGCCGCCCAGGAGCTGCCATGAAAATCACCAGCGTCAGCATGAATCGCCCCTTGAACAAAGCGCAAGGCACGGTGAAAAAGATTTCCCCCTTGGTCAAGCCCAGCACCATGGCCGTGCGCGAGGTGGATGACCATGGCCCGGCACCAGATGCCGAGTTGTCAGCCAACGCCAATGGCAACGGTCAGCGCAAATCCTCACTGGACACCCTGGGCAGTGAAGTGGACGTGTGGGTCTGAGGTGGCCAGCGGCAAAGCCATCTGACCCCCACCCCTGGGCCACCAAGGGGTCAAAGTCCCAAGGCCGTGGCAGCCCAGGCCTGGCTTAGGCATAAAACATTACTCGCGAATGAGATAAAGTTTCACACCTCAAAAAAACAAAGCCAAGCCATGCATGCGATTGAACTGGACCCCAGCCTTCCCATTTGGAAGCAAAAAATAGAGGGTTTCATCCACCACCCCACGGTTCAGCATGTGATTGTGTTTTTGATTTTGCTCAACGCCGCCCTCTTGGGCTTGGAAACCAGCCCAGCCATGGTGGAGACTTTTGGCACCGAGATGGCCCTGTTGGACCATGCCATCTTGGCGGTGTTCATTTTGGAAATCGTGTTGCTGATGGCTGTGCGGGGCCTGAAGTTTTTCACCGATCCGTGGTGCTTGTTTGACTTTGTGGTGGTGGGCATCGCGGTCATTCCGGCCACAGAGTCCTTCTCGGTGTTGCGCGCTTTGCGCGTGCTGCGTGTTTTGCGCTTGATCAACAAAGTCGAGAGCATGCGCAAGGTGGTGGCGGGCTTGTTGAATTCATTGCCCAGTTTGGCTTCGGTGGCAGGACTGACGGTGATTGTTTTTTACGTGTTCTCGGTCATGGCGACCAATTTGTTCGGCCAAGACTTTCCCGATTTATTTGGCAGCATGGGTGACAGTGCATTCACCTTGTTCCAAGTGATGACCTTGGAGAGCTGGTCAGAAGGGGTGGCGCGCCCCATCATGGCCAAAGTGCCCTATGCCTGGGTGTTTTTCTTGTTGTTCATTTTGATTGCCACCTTCATCGTGATCAATTTGTTCATTGCCGTCATCGTGGACTCGCTCAACAACGTGGACAACGAACCCCAGGCGCCGACCGATAACGAAAAGACCCTGCGCCAAGAGGTGTCGGCCTTGCGGGAACAAGTGGCCGCGCAAAACCAGGACATGCGCGAACTCAAAGCCCTTTTGCAAGAGCATTTGTCGCGCACACCCAAGGGGTGATGTTCAAAGCGTGGCCAAAAACCGCTTGAGGTGGTCGGTGATGAAGATGTATTCCCCAGCGGTCTCTGCCCCCGGGTTGTTGGCGCCGTGCCCTCGAATGGAGGGGATTTCGGCATAGGTGGCGTCCTTCAAACCTTTGTACAACTCGCGGGCACCTTCAGGTGGCAAAGTGCGGTCGGTGACGCTGGGCAACAAAATGGACTTGGCTTTGATTTTGGCCAAGGCCGCATTCAGGTTGCCGCCAAAGGGTTGCGCGATGTCGTGCTCGCGGGACGCAAAGTAGCGCCACATCCAACTCACGGCGTCCCACCCGGCAAAGTTGGTGCCCATGGCCGCCAACAATTTCTGGTATTCGTCGGGGGTGCGCTGCATGGCCGTGAAGGCATCTGACGACAACCAAGGGGTGAACACCATGCCGGCACAGCGCAAGCCTTGCACCGGGTTTTGGCTGTAGCGACCACCGTTCCAAGCCGGGTCCAGGGTGACGCAGGTGTTCATGGTGTCGACAATCATTTTGAAGGTGTTCTCAGCCCTGGGCGCTGGCACGATCAGCACCAAGCCCGACATGGCATCTGGGTAATGGATGCCCCACTCCAGGCCTTGGAACGAGCCCATGGACGGGCCACCCACGGCCACCAACTTGGAAATCCCCAGGCCCTTGGTCACCAAATCGTGCTGCGCTTTGACCATGTCACGGATGGTGTAACGCGGAAAATCAATGCCCAAGCCGGTGTTCTGGGGAGAGGAGGAGTTGCCACCCCCAATCGCATCGACCGCAATGACAAAATATTTGTTCGTGTCAAAGGCTTTGCCGGGGCCAATGTAAATGTTGTAGCCCAAGCGATTGCCACTGGTGCCATGGGTGACCAAAATCGCGTTGGATTTGTCGGCGTTCAGCGTGCCGTGGGTGACGTAGCCGACTTTCATGGAGGCCAGCTTTTTGCCACTCTCAAAAGTGAATTCGGGGATGGTGTGAACGGCCTCGGTTTGCGCCCAAGCCCAATGCCCCCACAGCATGGCCCAAATCAACATGACTTTTTTCATGGAATTCCTCCTGGTTGTGGAGCTTCATGCTAGCCTTGCCCCCATGCACGAACCAACTAGGGTGTACCCGCAGACGCCTTGTCCACCATGACCCCCAACGATTACTGGCCGTCTTGCGGGCATTCGCTGCTGGGCGTCAACGCCCAAGGCCATTTGACGGTGAGCGATGATTTTTTGCGTTGGCTGTTGGAGCGGCCAGAGCTCGCGCCCATCGCCCAATCTTGTCCGCAAGAGTTGGCCTTGCATGCGCGATTGCTGGCGCAACCGCGCAGCGACATCGCCCCCCATGATTTGACCGCCCTGCGCGACCCCGACGCCGCCGAGAACTATGCGGTGTGGGCACGCTTTCGAACCCGCTTGCTGGCCAAGCCCAGCTTGGAGGCCAGCTATTTGGCCTTGTTCCAAGGCCAGGGGGTGGATGTGCCGCCCTTGTTGGTGCAGCAATTGACACAGGTGTTGCTGCGGCACATCCTGGGAGACAGCGCCAGCCCGCTGCAAGTGCGCATGGCGGAAATGCTGTTTCGCGTTCAAACCATATCGGTTCAAGAAGATGGTTCGGTCATGGCCGCCGACCGGGACACGGTGGAGCGCTTTGCCACCACCGGTGGCTTTGGCAGTTTGGGTGAGTTGCTGCAACAAGGCGGCATGCGCTTGCGCACGGTCGATCTGGATGTGCTGCGCCCTGACAATGCCCAGGCCTATTGGGCGCGCAGTGAGTCATTCGATTGGGTGGTCTGCATGAACCGGGGCGAACCGGCGCTGGACGCCTTGTGCGAGGTGCTAAGCCGCTGGATTGCGCATTTTTTTGGGGTTGGCGTTCGCATCCAAACCGTGACCGACATCGACGACGACAACTGGGTGTGGCACACCGGGCTGGATGCCCAGTCCAGCGGGATGTTGAATGCCCTGTACCAAGGCCAAGAGCTTGCCCCCGAGCAACTGCAACGCATGATGTGTTTGTTTCAGTTGGAATTCAACCACCCCCAAGACATGCGCGCTGATGTGCAGGGCCACCCGGTGTACTTGGGCATGGCCGTGGACGAGCGCAAAAACCTGCAACTCAAGCCCCAAAACTTGTTGATCAATTTGCCCCTGGCACAGCGCTCCTGACCATTGCCTTCCACCATGAAAACCACCAAGCGCTTGAATGTCCGAATCCTGGTGATGGCCGCTGTTCTCGGTTGGGGTGGGGGTGCGGCCAGTGCCGCTGAAGTTTTGGTCGCGGTGGCCGCCAACTTCATGTCACCGATGAAGCAAATTGCCCAGGCCTTTGCCCAGCACAGCGGGCACCAGGCCCAGTTGTCGTTTGGCGCCAGCGGCCAGTTGATGGCCCAAATCCAGAACGGTGCACCCTACCAAGTGCTGTTGTCGGCCGATGCCGCCATACCCGCCCAATTGGTGCAAAAGGGCTTCGCAGTGCCCCACACATCGTTCACCTATGCCGTGGGGCAATTGGTGCTGTGGAGCGCAGACCCCAAGGTGGTGGATGGGCAAGGCGATGTGTTGCGCCAAGGCTCGTTTCAGCGCATTGCGCGGGCTAATCCCAAGCTGGCACCTTATGGTGCCGCCACCATGCAAGTGGTGGAGCGCATGGGCCTGGGGGCAGCTTTGGAAAAAAAATGGGTGCAAGGTGAAAACATCAACCAAACCCATCAATTTGTGGCTTCGGGCAATGCCGATCTCGGCTTTGTGGCCCTGTCACAAGTCGGGGCAACCGGGTCTCAACCCACAGGTTCCCAGTGGTTGGTTCCCAGCCATTGGCACGACCCCATTTTGCAAAACGCCGTCTTGCTGACCAAGGGCAAAGACAATCTCGCGGCCATTGCATTGATGGCGTTTTTGAAAACACCCACCGCCCGCGACATCATTCGCCAAGCGGGTTATCGCTTGGACCCCCCATGATGAGCGGATGGTTCTCGGATGCTGCCTCCGCATGGAGCGCCGTGGTCTTGACGGTGCAACTGGCCAGTGTCACCACGGTTTTGTTGTTGTGCGTGGCCACCCCCTTGGCCTGGTGGTTGTCGCAAACCACTTCGCGTTGGCGTGCGCCCATCTTGGCGTTTGTCACCTTGCCCTTGGTGTTGCCGCCCACGGTGCTGGGTTTTTACCTGTTGGTGGCCATGGGCCCACAGGGTTGGTTGGGCCAATGGACGCAGGCCATGGGCTGGGGTTTGCTGTCGTTCACCTTCAGTGGTTTGGTGTTGGGCTCCATGGTGTTTTCATTGCCGTTTGCGGTGCAGCCTTTGCAACATTCGTTTGAAGCCATGGGCCGCCGCCCGATGGAAGTGGCCGCCACCTTGGGGGCACGCCCGTTGGATGCTTTCTTCACCGTGGCCTTGCCCCTGGCGCGACCGGGCATGGTCACCGCCGCCATCTTGAGCTTTGCCCACACCGTGGGTGAGTTTGGTGTGGTGCTGATGATCGGTGGCAATGTGCCAGGCCAAACGCGGGTGGTGTCGACCCAAATTTATGGCCATGTCGAGGCCATGGAGTACCCCCAAGCCCATGCACTGGCCTTGGGCATGTTGGTGTTTTCGTTTGTGGTGTTGTTGGCTTTGGCCGCGGTCAAGCGGCGCTGGCCAGGGGTGGGCGCCTGAGCATGGGCCACAACCACATCCGCTTGCGCTTGCAGCGGCCCAACCATCTTTTGGCGTTGGACGTTTCCTTGCCCGACCACGGCATCACCGTGATCTTGGGCGCATCGGGATCGGGCAAAACCAGTTTGCTGCGCTGCGTGGCGGGTTTGGAACGGGCCCAAGAGGCTCATGTGGCAATGGGTGGTGTGGTGTGGCAAGACGATCGCCAAGGCGTTTTTGTGCCCACCTGGCAGCGCGCAGTGGGCTATGTGTTTCAAGAGGCCAGCTTGTTGCCCCACTTGGATGTGATGCAAAACTTGGCCTATGGCTTGAAGCGGGCGGGTCAACGTGTCACCACACACAGCTTGGACCAGGCTGTGGATTTGTTGGGCATTGGCCATTTGTTGAACCGTTCAACGGCGGCGCTGTCGGGCGGCGAGCGGCAACGGGTGGCGCTGGCGCGGGCGCTCGCCAGCCAACCGCGTTTGCTGTTGCTCGATGAGCCCATGGCGTCCTTGGACGCAGCCCGGCGTCAAGATATCTTGCCCTGGCTGGAAAAAATGCGCGACGAACTGCATTTGCCCATGTTGTATGTGACCCATGCGGTGGACGAAGCCGCCCGCTTGGGTGCACACATGTTGGTGCTGGAAAACGGCCAGGTCAAAACCCAGGGCCCGGTGGCCGAGGTGTTTGCCAACATTGAGCAACCCATGTGGGTGGGCGAAGACATGGGCGAATGGTTGCAAGGTACTGTGGTCGAGCGCCACGCCGATTGGCATTTGTGCCGCGTGGCTTTTGACGGCGGGCAGATGTGGCTGCGCGACAGCGGTGTGGCATTGGGGCAGATGGTGCGCATGCGCGTCTTGGCGCGCGACGTCAGCATCGCCACCGAAGCCCCGCAACACACCAGCATTCAAAACCAACTCAGCGCCGTGATCGAGGCGGTGGCGCCCGACGCCCACCCCTCACAGGTGTTGGTGCGCTTGCGCGTGGGGCCGTGGGCGGTGTTGGCGCGCATCACCCAAAAGGCCTGGTCGGATTTGGCCTTGCACACAGGCCAAGCGGTGTGGGTGCAGGTCAAGTCGGTGGCCGTGGTGGCTTGAGGGCCGCGCCCTGTGAGGCGTGTGGG
>CANFPJ010000023.1 GCA_947448885.1 Comamonadaceae bacterium | reverse complement strand
GGGCTTGCAGCATGAAGACGGTCACAGCCACATCTTGGCGGGCACCATCCCCAATTGCGTGAGCTACGACCCAACTTTTGCCCACGAAGTGGCGGTCATCATGCAGCATGGCTTGAAGCGCATGGTGGAAAAACAAGAGAACGTGTTTTATTACCTCACGCTGCTGAATGAAAACTACGCCATGCCCGGCCTCACTGCAGGCACCGAAGAGCAGATCATCAAAGGTATGTACTTGCTGCAAACGGCAGAAGGCGCCAAGAAAATGCCCCGCGTGAACCTGCTTGGCTCGGGCACTATTCTGCGCGAATCCATGGCCGCGCGTGAACTCTTGGCGGCTGACTGGGGCGTGGCAGCCAATGTGTGGAGCTGCCCGAGCTTCAACGAATTGGCTCGCGATGGTGCAGAAACAGAACGCTGGAATTTGATGCACCCCACCGAGGCCGCACGCGTGTCGTTTGTGGCCCAGCAGCTGACGCCGCATGAAGGCCCGGTGGTCGCGTCCACCGACTACATGAAAGCCTATGCTGAGCAAATCCGCGCCTACATCCCCGCCGGTCGCGCTTACAAAGTGCTGGGCACCGATGGTTTTGGGCGCAGCGATTTCCGCAGCAAGTTGCGCGAGCACTTCGAGGTGAACCGCCATTACATCGTGGTGGCTGCGCTCAAGGCCTTGAGCGAGAGCGGTGCCATGCCGCTGGCCAAGGTGGCCGAGGCGATTGCGAAATACGGCTTGAAAGCCGACAAAATCAACCCCCTGTATGCTTAAAAAACCCAACGGAGACGAGAGATGGCGATGATGGATGTGACGGTCCCCGACATTGGGGACTTTGATGAAGTGGCAGTGATCGAGTTGTTGGTCAAGGTGGGCGACAGCGTCAAGGCCGAGCAAAGCCTGATCACCGTCGAGAGCGACAAGGCATCGATGGAAATCCCTTGCTCGCACGCAGGGGTGGTCAAAGAACTCAAGGTCAAGCTGGGCGACAAGGTCAAACAAGGCTCGGTGGTGGTGGTGCTGGAGGTGGCCGGTGCCAGCGCAGCAGCCCCGGCACCAGCCGCTGCCCCGGCGGCGCCAGTGGCAGCGCCCAGTGCCGTACATGTGGCCGCAACAGCCCCGACCGCTGCGCCTGTCAGCCCAGCCGTCCCTGCACCCAGCGCCGAACCGGTGGCCCCCGCAGCCGTGGTGGCCGCGCATGCCCCCACCCAAACCCCGACCACCGGCTTGCCCCATGCGTCGCCCTCTATTCGCAAATTGGCGCGCCAATTGGGCGTGCCCCTGGCAGAAGTCAAAGGCACGGGCACCAAGGGTCGCATCACTGAAGACGATGTGCAGGCCTTCACCCGTTCGGTGATGGCTGGCGACACCCGCACCCAAGCCCAAGCGGCCAAAGCCCCAGCCGGTGGCGACGGTGCCGCACTGGGTTTGATTGCCTGGCCCAAAGTGGACTTTGCCAAGTTCGGCCCCATCGAGCGCAAAGAGATGGGCCGCATCAAGAAAATCAGTGGCGCGAATTTGCTGCGCAATGCCATCATGATCCCGGCGGTCACCAACCACGACGATGCCGACATCACCGACCTGGAAGCCTTTCGGGTGCTGACCAACAAAGAAAACGAAAAGAGCGGGATCAAGGTCACGATGCTGGCGTTCTTGATCAAGGCTTGCGTGGCGGCCCTGAAAAAATACCCCGAGTTCAACAGCTCGCTCGATGGCGATGCACTGGTCTACAAAAACTACTGGCACATCGGTTTTGCCGCCGACACGCCCAATGGTTTGATGGTGCCGGTCATCAAAGACGCCGACAAAAAAGGCGTGTTGCAAATCAGCCAAGAGATGGGCGATTTGGCCAAGAAAGCCCGCGAGGGCAAGTTGAGCCCGGCTGAAATGTCCGGAGCCACCTTCACCATCTCCAGCTTGGGTGGCATTGGCGGGCGTTACTTCACGCCCATCATCAACGCCCCCGAAGTGGCCATCTTGGGCGTGTGCAAAAGCAACATGGAACCGGTGTGGGACGGCAAAGCCTTTGTGCCCCGCCTGATGCTCCCCTTGTCGCTCACCTGGGACCACCGCGTCATCGATGGCGCGGCCGCGGCCCGCTTCAATGTCTACCTGGGTCAAATCCTGGGCGACTTCCGGCGCGTTTTGCTCTAAATATTTGGGCCTGCCGACCCTGCGCTGGTCGGTGCCCACGCAACCTGCGAGAACCACATGGCACTGTTAGACATACAAGTACCCGACATTGGCGACTTCGACGAAGTCGCGGTGATTGAACTGCTGGTCAAACCCGGCGACACCATCCGCGCCGAGCAAAGCCTCATCACCGTCGAGAGCGACAAAGCGTCGATGGAAATCCCTTCGTCACACGCCGGTGTGGTCAAAGAAGTGAAAGTCAAGCTGGGCGACAAGGTCAAGCAAGGCTCGGTGGTGGTGGTGCTGGAGGCGGCCGCAGCGGCAGCCACCGCTGCGGCACCCACAGCGGTTGCCGCAGCGCCCATCGCTGCCAGCCCTGCGCCCAGCACCGCGCCAAGTGCCAGCGCTGAGCCTGTGGCTGCTGCCACCCCTGCCAGCACCTATGCGGGCAGTGTGGACCTGAGCTGCGATGTGCTCGTGTTGGGCGGTGGCCCCGGCGGCTACAGCGCGGCGTTTCGGGCTGCCGACTTGGGCCTGAACGTGGTCATCGTCGAGCGCTACGCCCAATTGGGTGGCGTGTGTTTGAACGTGGGTTGCATCCCGTCCAAAGCCTTGCTGCATGTGGCAGCGGTGATGGATGAAGTGGCGCACATGGCCGACCTGGGCGTGGACTTTGGCAAGCCTGCCGTCAACATCGACAAGCTGCGCGGCCACAAAGAAAAAGTCATTGGCAAATTGACCGGTGGCTTGGCGGCCATGGCCAAAATGCGCAAGGTCACCACCGTTCGCGGCTACGGCCACTTTGTCGGCAGCCACCATGTGGAGGTGGAAGAAACCACCGGCACGGGCCAAGACAAAACCGGCAGCAAAAAAGTCATTGGCTTTAAAAACTGCATCATCGCCACCGGCTCGCAAGCGGTGCACTTGCCCTTCATGCCCGACGACCCCCGCGTGGTCGACAGCACCGGCGCATTGGCGCTCAAAGAAGTGCCCAAGCGCATGCTGATTTTGGGCGGCGGCATCATCGGTTTGGAAATGGGCACCGTCTACAGCACCCTGGGCGCACGCTTGGATGTGGTCGAAATGATGGACGGCCTGATGCAAGGCGCGGACCGCGACTTGGTCAAGGTGTGGCAGAAGATGAACGCTCACCGCTTTGACCACATCATGCTCAACACCAAAACGGTGTCGGCCAAGGCGCTGCCCGAGGGCATTGAAGTCACCTTCGCCCCGGCGCAAGAAGGCGAAAACGGAAGCAACGCAAGCGTTGCGGCCCCCGCACCGCAGGTTTACGACCAGGTGCTGCAGGCCGTGGGCCGCACGCCCAATGGCAAAAAATGTGGCGCTGACAAGGCTGGCGTGGCGGTGACTGACCGGGGCTTCATCAACGTCGACATTCAAATGCGCACCAACGTGCCGCACATCTTCGCCATTGGCGACGTCGTGGGCCAGCCCATGTTGGCGCACAAAGCCGTGCACGAAGCGCATGTGGCGGCTGAAGTCATTGCCGGTGAACTGCAAGGCAACAAAGAGCTGGCAGCGGCGGCGTTCAACGCCCGCGTCATTCCCAGCGTCGCCTACACCGACCCCGAAGTGGCATGGGTCGGCTTGACCGAAGACCAGGCCAAAGTGCAAGGCATCAAGGTGAAAAAGGGCTTGTTCCCTTGGACGGCTTCTGGCCGCGCCATTGCCAACGGCCGCGACGAAGGCGTGACCAAACTGCTGTTTGACGACTCACCCGAGGCCCACGGCCACGGCAAGATTTTGGGCGGCGGCATGGTGGGCACACACGCGGGCGACATGATTGGCGAGATTGCACTCGCGATTGAGATGGGCGCAGACGCCGTGGACATCGGCAAAACCATCCATCCCCACCCCACCTTGGGTGAGAGCATCGGCATGGCAGCGGAGGTGGCGCACGGCAGTTGCACGGATTTGCCGCCTGGCAAGAAGTAAACGCTTCGCGCTGTAAATAAAAATGCCGCCAACCTGAATGGGTTGGCGGCATTTTTTTTGATGAACTGGTGTCTTTGACTCAGGGCGTAAAAACTACATCACCTGATGGCATCCATCCAATTTTGGATTTGGAGCTGAGCTGCATGTAAAAAGGCGGTATCGCTACTGACCAGCACGGCTTTGGCTTCCAGTGCATGCGCCGCAATTTGCATGTCCAGCGCCGACAGGCTGATGCCTTTGCTTTGCAGTTGCGCCCGCAGTGTGCCGTAGGTCTGAGCCACGTCTTCGTCCCACGGCAGCACTTCTACGCGACGCAAGAATTCGTGCACAGCCGCTTTCAACGCCAGTGCTTCGGGTCGTTTTGCCAAACCATAGGCCAGCTCACCTGCCGTGATGGCCGATATGCAAACGCTGTGCATGGGTACAGCCAGCAAGTGTTGGGTAGCCTGCGGATGGCGTCTGATGAGGTGGCTGACCGTGTTGGTGTCGAGCAGGTAGCGTGTGTTCATGGCCTCGCTCAGTGCCCCAAGGTGTTGGGTAACGACTCAAAAGGGTCGCGATCTGTATCCTCAGCCAGGCCGTGTGGCGTGCGTTCTTCGGGGCTCAAAAAGTCGTCAGGCACCTGGGCGTTGTCAGCCGCCGCGAAAAAACCAGTCCAGTCATCGGGACGGCGTGAAAGGATCACATCACCCGTGACTGGGTCTTTGCGGATAAAGACTGCTTCAGTGTCAAACCTGTAGGCTGCTGGCAGGCGTACGGCCTGGCTGCGACCGTTCAGGAAAAGTTTGGCGGTTTGGGACATGTTTAACCTCCATGGCGCGGTGGTAGATACCATAGTATATCCAAGCTGAAAAAACACCCCATGCCGCCGGTCAGCTGGCCTTTGTGGCTCAGGGCAGAGCGTGATCGTCAACGGTCTGGGCAGCCGCATCACGGTGCTGCTGCGCATCGCGCCCGATGAGGACAACCCCTATGCGGTGCTGAGCGCGCAGGACGAAGGCGGTGATGCGCTTGCCGAGGTGAAAGTGGAGGCCGGTTTCAAGCTCAACCGCCAAACGGCCCAAGCTTGGGAGGAGGACGAATCTCAGCACTCTTGCAACTCGCTTCAAGGCGTATTGACGCCTCGGCTCCAATTACTGAGGTAATTGCCGACCCCGCCGGCTGAGACCGCGCTTTTTGGCAGTTCGATGGTGACCAATCCGTATGGCACCCCTGGCGCTGGCGCCCATCATGGTGAAGTCGCAATGGCGGGTTGCGCCAACCCCCGTTTTTAGATCTGAGGTGATGAAGGATTTAGTGACTGCGGAATGGCCATGACAGATATTGCCAATATCAGCCAATTTGTCCCAAACCCGATGGCTGGGCAGTTTGACAGGTATTTCACGAATCATTTTTGTGCTGATCATTGTGCTGCTCCTACACTAAATGGATTAAAAAAACTATTTAATCATATAAATTATTATACTAAAGTAAACTTATTAAACAATATTCAGCAACTTCAGGAAGTCGTGATGAACCAGCAACGCATGCGAGGATGGGTCCCGTTTTTTATATGTGTTGTGGGCAGCCTGGTCGCATGCGGCAAGCCGATGCCAACGGCGACAGCCGTGCCACCTGCGCAAGTGATGGTGCAAACGGTGCGCCAGACCACGACCGCTATACCACTGGAAATCGTGTCCGAGATCAAGGCTTTGAGCGAGGTAGAAATCCGCTCCCGTGCTTCCGGGCTGGTGGTCAAGCTGATGTTCCAGCCGGGACAGCGCGTCAAGGAGGGCCAGCCGCTGGTCACCATCGATGCGCGCGCTTATGACGAAGCCGTGATCGACGCGCAGGCCAAGCTGGCCGAGTCCGAAGCCCAACTGGCCCGCGCTCGCCAGGATGTGGCGCGCTACCAACCGCTGCTGGCCGACAACGCTATTCCTCGCCAAACCTACGACCAAGCCGTCGCGCAAGAGAAAGCCAATGCTGCAGTGGTGCAGGCCCGTGTTTCCGGTTTGGAGCGGGCGCGGTTGGACCGCTCGTATGCCGAAGTGCGCTCACCCATCTCCGGCCAGATCGGCCTGCAAAAGCTCGAAGTTGGCGCCCTTGCCACGGCCGGGCAGACGGTGCTGGCAACAGTCTCAACGCTCGATCCCATGGTGGCGTATTTCAGTGTGGCGGAGACCGAATACCTGGCCTACATGAAGCGCGTTCAGTCGGCCAAAAAGTCTATTAAGACCAACGCCAGCTATCCCGTGGAACTGGTCTTGGCCGATGGCTCGGTGTACCAGCACACCGGCAAGGTGGATTTTGCTGATCGCGCACTGAACGCCGCTACTGGCACCCTGACGCTGCGCGCCATATTCCCCAACCCGCAAGACCTGCTGCGCCCTGGCATGAGCACCCGCGTTCGGGTGGTGTCGGATGTGGCGGAGAACGTTATTTTGGTGCCGCAAAGAGCCGTCACAGAAATGCTGGGCAAGCAGTTCGCCACGGTGGTGGGCCCCGACAACAAAGCGCAGCAGCGCCCCATCAAGACCGGCATCCGCCAGGGTGACTTGTGGCTGGTTGAAGAAGGTTTGAAGCCCGGCGAGGTGATCGTGGTCGATGGCTTGCAAAAGGCTCGCCCCGGCGTGACGGTCAAGCCGGTTGAGATTTCCGCCCAGGCCACTGCACCAGCCACCGCATCCTCAAAGCCATAAGGGGCTCAGAATGGCGAAATTTTTCATCACACGGCCCGTGGCCGCGATTGTGCTGGCGCTTCTCATGACCATTGCCGGCCTGATTGCCGGCCTGGGTTTGCCGATTGCGCAGTATCCGCAGATCACGCTGCCCACCATCCGTGTGACCGCGTTCTATCCCGGCGCAGCAGCCGAAGTGGTGGAGCAGTCGGTGGCGCAGCCCATCGAAGAGCAGGTCAACGGCGTCGAGGGCATGCTCTACATGAGCTCCAGTTCGGCGGGCAACGGCAGCTACAACCTCGACATCACCTTCGGTCTGGATGTGAATTCCGACATCGCCGCTGTGCAGGTGCAAAACCGCAGTTCGCAGGCCAACGCGCGGTTGCCCTCGGAAGTCATTGCCAGTGGCATCACCGCCAAAAAGCAAAGCCCCGACACCTTGATGTACATCGCGCTGGTCTCGCCCAAGGGCACCTACGACGATCTGTTCCTGGCCAACTACGCCAACATCAACGTGATCGAGGGCTTGAAACGTGTCAAGGGCGTGGGCAATGTGCAGTTGTTCGGCTCGGAGTTCGGCATGCGTCTGTGGCTCAAGCCCGACCGCATGGCGTCGCTGGGGGTCACGCCCAGCGATGTGTACCGCGCCATTCAGGAGCAAAACGTACAGGCACCGGCCGGCCAGGTCGGTCAGTTGCCCACCCCCAAGACGCAGCAGTTTCAGTATGGCGTGCAGCTCAAAGGGCGCCTGTCAGAGGTGTCGGAGTTTGAGAATGTGATCGTGCGGGCCAAGGTCGACGGCTCCTTCGTCCGTGTCAAAGACCTGGCCCGCGTGGAGCTGGGCGCGCGGGACTACGGTTTTCAGAGCAAGCTCAACGGCCAACCCGCTGCCGCTATGTCCATCAACCTCACCCCCGACGCCAGCGCCATTGAAACAGCGGGTCTGATTAAAAAGCAACTCCGGGAATTGTCAGTCGCCTTCCCTGAGGACATGGCATACGACATTGTGTTGGACAACACCAAGTTCGTAAGCGCCTCCCTGAAAGAAGTGGTGCACACCTTTATCGAGGCGCTGTTGCTGGTGCTGGTCGTGGTGTTTCTGTTCCTGCAAAACTGGCGTGCCACAGTGATTCCGATGCTGGCAGTGCCGGTCTCGCTGGTGGCCACCTTTGCGGCATTCACCCTGTTGGGCTTCACCATCAACACGCTGACGCTGTTTGGCATGGTGCTGGCCATTGGTATCGTGGTGGACGACGCCATCGTGGTGGTTGAAGCGGTGGAGCACCACCTGGCGCACGGCGGCATGGATGCGCGCGCAGCCACCACAAAAGCCATGGCCGAAGTCTCCGGCCCGGTCATCGCGATTGCGCTCATCTTGTGCGCGGTGTTTGTGCCAGTGGCATTCCTGGGTGGCATCTCCGGCATCATGTACAAACAATTTGCCGTGACGGTGGCGGTGTCCACGCTGTTCTCGGCGGTGGTGGCCTTGTCGCTGACACCCGCCTTGTGCGCGCTGATGCTCAAGCCGCGCCCCGACACGCCGGGAACCGACATGCTGTCGCGGTTTTTTGCTGCCTTCAACCGCACGTTTGACAGCCTGACCCAGCGTTTTGGGCGGGGTGTGCAGGCCCTGATACGGCGCATGCTGGCGTCGCTGGCCGTGTTGGCGATCCTGATTTTTGCGGCCTTTGCCCTGATGGGCAAAGTGCCCAGCGCCTTTGTGCCGCCCGAGGACCAGGGTTACTTCATTGGCAGCGTGAAGTTGCCCGAGGCCGCTTCACTGAACCGGACCCTCGAAGTCACGCCCAAGGTGGACGCCGTCCTGGAAAAGCTGCCGGCCGTGGACAAGCGCCTGATCATTAACGGCTTCAACATTCTCAATGGTGTGTCGCAGCCCGACAGCGCGTTGTTTGTGGCAGTGCTCAAGCCCTGGGAAGAGCGCAAGTCGCCCGAAATGCAATTGCGCGCCACCTTGATGGGGGTGTATGCCGGTGTTGCCAACATTCCCGATGCCGTGGTGCTGGCATTTAACCCCCCGGCCATTCCAGGCCTGGGTGCTACGGGTGGTTTTTCGTTCAAGCTGCAAGACCGCGCAGGTGCCACGCCGCAAGAACTGGCGCAGGTGGCCGAAGACTTCATGGAGCAAGTTCGCAAGCGCCCCGAGATTGGCAGTGTTTACTCCAAATTCAATCCGCGTACCCCGGCCTTCCAGCTTGAGCTCGACCGCGAAAAGGCCAAAAAACTCGGTGTCCCCATCAGTGATGTGACCAATGCCTTGCAAACCTTTTTTGGGGGGGTGAGCATCAACGACTTCAGCCGCTTTGGACGCACGTACAAGGTCACCATGCAGGCCGAGCCCGATTACCGCAGCGACGTTGCCGGCATTGCCCGTTTCTATGTGCGCAGCGCCGACGGCCAGATGATCCCGCTGTCGAGCCTCGTCAAATCCACGCCCATCAGCGCCCCCAACGTCACCCAGCGCTACAACCTGTACCGCACCGCCGAACTCGGCGGCGATGCAGTGCCCGGTTACGCATCGGGTGACGCAATCAAAGCCATGGAAGAAGTGGCCGCCTTAGCGTTGCCAGCGGGTTACGGCTATGAATGGTCCGGCATCAGTCGGCAGGAAAAGGAATCCGCCGGTCAGGCGCCGGTGATCTTCGGTCTGGCGATTCTGTTCGTGTTTTTATTTCTTGCTGCGATGTACGAAAGTTGGACGGTCCCGTTTGCGGTGCTGTTTGCTGTGCCGCTTGGCATTTTTGGCGCCATGATGGGCTTGTACCTCACGGGCTTGACCAACAACATCTATGCGCAAATTGGCATGGTGTTGCTGATTGGTCTGGCGGCCAAGAACGCGATTTTGATTGTCGAGTTTGCCAAGATGAAGCACGAGGAAGGGGAGGATGCGATCACCGCCGCTGTGGGGGCCGCCAAGCTGCGCCTGCGCCCCATCATCATGACGTCTTTCGCATTTATTCTGGGCGTGGTGCCGTTGGTGACCGCCTCAGGGGCCGGGGCAGCCTCGCGAGTGTCCATGGGCATCACGGTGCTGTGCGGCATGTTGTCGGCCACCATGCTGGCGGTGTTTTTGGTGCCTGTGTTGTATGTGGCCGTGGACAAGCTGTTTGGCGCACGCCGCAAGCGGGCAGCCCCTGCCACGCCCCCTGCCGCTGGTAACTCCGGGAGCCACGCATGAAGCATGCAAACACGATGCAAAGCCATGCCCTTCGCACGCTGGCGCTGTCGGTGCTGACCGTCGCATTTCTGGGCGGGTGCGCCGCCAAAAACCCTGCGCTCGACCTGCCAGCGTTCAAGTTCCCGGAGCGCTTCTACACCGGGTCTGAGGGTGCAGAGGCTGGCGCGCAGGACACATCGAAGTCTCTGGCAGAGCTAGGCTGGAAGCACATCTACACCGATGCGCCATTGCAGCAGCTCATTGCACAGGCGCTGGACGCCGGGCCAGACGCGCTGCTCGCTGCAGCGCGGGTTCGCGAGGCGCAAGCCTTGGCGTCTGCGGTCCGCTCCGGCTCCCTGCCGCAGGTGGGTGTGGCGCTCAACACATCGGCTGCTGCGCTGCGGTCCGGGCAAAACCTGTCATCCACCTTTTTAGGTGGCCTGAGCGTGTCCTGGGAACTGGACCTCTGGGGGCGCTACGCCAGCGCCAGCAGTGCCGCACGTTTTGACTTGATGGGGCGCGAGGCCTCGCGCAACGCCATCCAGGCATCCCTGGTGGCCAACACGGCATCGCTTTACTACCAGCTCGCCTATTTGCGCGAGCTGCTGGTGGTCACGCAGCGTGCGGCCAACAACCAGCGCGAGGTGCTCACACTGGTGAACCGGCTTTCTGCCGGGGGTGTGGCCTCGGCCGCCGAAGTGCGCCAACAGGAAAGTGTGGTGGCCAGTACGGCCGTGCGCGTGCCGGCCATTCGCCGCCAGATAGCAGAAACTGAAAACGCGCTGAGTATTCTGGTGGGAAGCATTCCCGGCACGCTGCGCTTTGATGTGCCAGCCAGCCTCTCCTTGCTGCCCATTCCTCCCAGCGGGCTGCCGTCCAATCTGCTCGAACGCAGGCCCGACTTGCGCCAGGCCGTGGCACAAATGCAGGCAGCCAACGCCCGCGTGAACGAGGCCAAGGCGCAATTCTTTCCATCGATATCGCTGACGGGTCTGTTCGGTGGCGTCAGCAGCACGCTGGCCGATGTGCTGTCGGGCCAGGCGGCGCGGGTTGCTTCACTGGGCCCCAATGTGCTGTTGCCGCTTTACACGGGGGGCGCCTTGCCAGCCAACCGCGCTGCTGCGCTGGCGCGACTGGACCAGTCCTTGATTGGATACCGCAAATCGGTGTTGGGTGCTTTGGGCGAGGTGGCTGACGCCTTGGTTGCCTACTCCACCAGCGCCGAAGTGCTGGAGCTCCAGGGTCAGCGCTTGCGCGCCTCGCGCGAAGTGCAGCGGCTCGCAGAAAAGCGGTTTTCTGCCGGAACCACCAGTTTTGTCGAGGTGCTCGATGCGCAGCGCCAACTGCTCTCGGCCGAAACCGATGCCGTTCAAAGCCTGCTGGAGCGGCGTTTGGGGCTGGTGCGGCTGTATCTGGCCTTGGGGGGCGGATGGCCGCCTGACCCACAGTAAGAAGAAAAGACGATCAAAACCACACCGCTTCGTTGCGTGGTTTTTGGGCGGCGGCATGGTCGGCACGCACGCGGGCGACATGATTGGCGAGATCGCACTCGCCATCGAAATGGGCGCAGACGCGGTGGACATCGGCAAAACCATCCACCCCCACCCCACGCTGGGCGAGAGCATTGGCATGGCGGCGGAAGTGGCGCACGGCAGTTGCACGGGCTTGCCGCCGGCGCGCAAATAGACCCGTTAATCCTCCCCTTTTGCCAGGGTCGTGGAAGTCAAAACGTTAAGCAGCCATGGCAAGCCGCTGCTAGTCTGCGATTCGTTTGACCTAAATTGATGCGCGCTTGCGCACTGAGCGCTTGGGCTTGCTGACAAGGGTGCTCTGCGCTTCAACATATGAATCCAGCAAGCGGCGGATCATGCGCTGGTACTGGGTCTGGTGCTTGGATGCCTCAGACTTGAAAAAATCCACGCTGCTCTTGCTCAGGGCCAGCGTGACTTTCACGCCATCTTCCTTGAACGCCAACTCGGCAGGTGACGGCAGAAAATCCGCAACCACCACAACATCGCCCATGGGCTCATCCGTGTAAACGATTTTCATTGCATTCAAATCACATATTGATATGATTAAGCCATGAAATCACATCAAAGCTGGATTTGGCAGCTGCCCGAATGGCCAGCGCTGGCCTTTGACGCGCAGCGAATCCAGGCACCATTGGCGGCTGCCAGAACATCCCAAGGGGTGCTGCTTGGCAAAGCCGAGGCGATTGGCTTGGAAGGGCTGCAGCCGCACGTGCGGGACTCGCTGACGCAAGAGGCATTGACCACTTCGGCCATTGAAGGCGAAAAGCTGGACCCTGAAAGCGTTCGCTCCTCCGTGGCCCGCCGCTTGGGCCTCGACACCTCTGGTGCCCCTGTGCGCGAAGGCAGACGCAACATCGAGGGGTTGATTGATGTGTTGCAAGACGCCACCCTCAACACCGATGCACCTTTGACGCTGGAGCGGCTGTGCAGTTGGCACGGGGCGCTTTTTCCGACAGGTTTTTCGGGCATGCAGCGCATAGAGGTGGGCGTACTGCGTTCTGTGCCCATGGAGATCGTGAGTGGAGTCGTGGGCCACAGCAAGGTGCATTACGCCGCGCCACCCGCTGAAGGCTTGGCCGAGCAGGTGGACGCTTTTTTGAATTGGTTCAACCAAACCCACCCTAAGGTGGGGCTGCAGCCCATGGATGGCTTGGTGCGTGCCGCTGTCTCGCATCTGTGGTTTGAGACGCTGCACCCGTTTGACGATGGCAACGGACGCATAGGCCGCGCTATTTTGCAACTGGCACTGGGCCAAGACATGGGCCAGCCTGGGCGCATCGTGACACTGTCGCGGCAAATCGAGTCCTGCAAAGACCGTTATTACAGCGAGCTGGAGCAGGCACAGCGCTCCCAAAGCATGGACGTGACGACATGGGTCGAATGGATGCTGGAACAAGTGACACTGGCCAACGAGTTTGCCAACCTCACCATCGATTCGTCCATTCAGCGCATTCGGTTTCAAGCCCGGATGGCCGCATTCACCCTCAATGAGCGGCAGCGAAAAACCATGAAGAAGCTGCTGGACGCTGGCCCCCAAGGTTTTGAGGGCGGCATGACCACGCGCAAGCACGAACGGATTGCGCAAACCTCCACGCCTACCGCAGCCCGAGACCTCATCGATCTGGAACGGCTGGGGCTGCTCACCCGATACGGTGATGGTCGATCAACACGGTATTACCCCGCAATAGAAGGCTGGGCCGAGGAAGGCGCTAAGTAGGCATGAACGACCCGACTGCTCGCACCGAACAACCGCGTAACCCCCTTCATGGTGTGACGCTCGAGGCGATTGTTCGCGCCCTCGAAGTGCACTATGGTTGGGAAGAGTTGGCCCGCAAGATCCCTGTCCGCTGTTTTTCGCACGACCCCAGCGTCATTTCAAGCTTGAAATTTCTGCGCAAAACGCCTTGGGCGCGTGAAAAGGTGGAGAGCCTGTACCTGTTCGTGCTGAGGGAGCAAGCTCGCAGTGAGCGCTCTGCTGGCCGTGGGTAGCTGTTAGTTTCAACCCGTCACAAAACATGACGGGATACCGCAAGGCTTTTGCTGTTTAACCCAGCTTAGGCCAATTGATTTGTACTTTGCGGTTATTGGCCAAGCAGTCGCGTAAATACAAGTTGATGAGGCTTTGGTAGGGAACTCCTGCGTCTTCTGCCATGCTTTTGAAATAGACGACGACGTCTTCTGACAGACGCATCGTCACAGGCTTCTTGAGCTTGGATGCATAGGGGTTTTTGCGCGCTTTGAGCTTGGAGAGGTCGTATTCGGCTTTCATGTCAGATGCCTCGATAAAAAGCGCTTTCACGCTTGGTTGCCTTGCGGGCAGAGATGATTCGGATGGTTTCCCCGCCTTCACGTTCACAGTGGCAGACGATGAGCAGTTTGGAATGAACACTCATGCCCAACATGAGAAAGCGTTCTTCAGCGACCGAATGATCTTCATCGAAGAATTGAGCAGCGAATTCATCATAGAAAACGGTCTGCGCTTCTTCAAATGAGACCTGATGCTTCTTCAGGTTTGCTTTTGCCTCGCTCAAAAAAGCGAGCAAAACGCTGGATCGCTTGCTTGCAGCCAAGGATGTTGATGTGGACGCCGTGGTCGCTGATTTCAAATCGGCGCGTCAACGCGCGAATAAGCCCAAGCAACCTAAATTTACAGAACCAGTAAGTTTGGCTTGTGCCATGGCGATAGGCGGTCCTGTGTGGACGGAAGACGCGGACTTTTTTGGAGCAGGGGTTGCCACTTGGACTTCGGATCGGATGGAGCAGTGCTTGGCTGGTTAATGAGGCCTACCCTTGGCCAAACTCGCCGTTCGCCAAGCCTATGACGCACAAGCGCCCGAGTTTGAGCTGGCCTGTGAACTGATTGCAGCACGCACGCATCAAAAGGGGCAGGGGTTCGCAATTCATGCGAACTGTCCAGCGTTTTGCCAGTGCCGTGGGAGCTTGTGCCCTGGTGCGTATGATGCCTTTGACGACTGCATAAAGTTTTTGCATCAGCCAGGGCTGGTGGCATCCTGATCTATCAGACGACCCGCTGCCTAAGTCGGCGATCATCAAGCCAAGCCAAGGCGAGTGATGGCTGCTTTGTTCAAGTCGGCCACTAAAACGAAACGCGCCATCTCGTGGCGACTGAGCTGTTAACAATGAGCTTCACTTTCGCCCCTCTTTCAAGGCCGCCGTGATGTCTAACCGAGGCGCACCGGGCGTGGCCATCAGGCCCAATACACGCACTTGAAAGCCTTTTTTGCTTGTGGGTTTGGCGATGGGGGTGAGCATGGCAACGGGCACGCCACGCACCGTGATTTCAAATGTGCTTCCGTTCTGAACGGCCCGGACATATTCGGACATTTTGTTTTTGATCTTGGTCAATTGAACTTGCATAGTGAGCAGCTCTCTAATGGATGTTTGCCAGCAATCCTAAGTCGAAAAGAATTTATCTGGCTCTATTTATAGACGGAATCGGGCGGGCAGCACCGCACTTGGGTGAACCCTCACTGAGGCAATCTCAAAAGACGGCCATGCTGGCCGGGGCCACGGCAAGGTTCTGGGTAGCGGCATGGTTGGCACGCACGCCAGCGACATGATGGGCAAGGCATGGGCATGCAGGCGCGTTTTTGTAGACTCCAAGGCTGATGTCTAACCCGCTGCTTTACACCTACCGCCGCTGCCCCTACGCCATGCGCGCTCGCATGGCTTTGCTGCAAGCGGGGGTGGCCTACCAAGCGCATGAGGTGTCGTTGCGCGACAAGCCGCCGGCCATGTTGGCCCTGTCGCCCAAAGGCACGGTGCCGGTGCTGGTTTTGGCCCATGGCGAGGTGCTGGCGCAAAGCTGGGACATCATGCGCTGGGCCTATGCCCAAACCGGCGACAAAGACGCCTGGTGGGCGAGGGCGCAAACGCCTGTAAACCAAGCACTGTTGGCGCTTTGCGATGGCGAGTTCAAGGTCCACTTGGACCGTTACAAATACCCCCAGCGCTTTGATGACGCTTTGGGCACCGCGCACCACGCCAGCCAAGCCGTGGCGGTGCTGTTAACCCCCTTGGAAGCGTCATTGAAAGATCAGCCTCAACTGGGCGGCAGCACACCCTGCGCGGCAGACATGGGCATTTTTCCGTTTGTGCGCCAGTTTGCAGCGGTCGACCCAGCTTGGTTTGACACCTTGCCTTTGCCCGCCGTGAAGGCCTGGTTGGCGGTGTGGTTGGCGCACCCCTTGTTTGAGGCGGCGATGGTCAAAAAAGCGAAAAGTTGAAACAAGTGCGTTCTAAGCGGCTGTTGAGCGATGGTCATGGCTCTTGGCTCAAACTTTGCGCCACCTGCTCTGCCAAAAAATCGTACACAGCCCGAATGCGAGCGCTGGATTCTGCTTGAAGGCGCCCTAACCCCCAAAGTCTGTCCAGCCGTGGTCGACTTCGTTCAAGCCTAAAATGCGCGCTTTAGCCGGATCGATGGGCTGTTGATGGTCCGGTGAGGCACGCAAGGTGTCTGGGATTGGCGGTAGCGTGGGTTGTCATCTGTGGCAATCATCCGATCTGCCCCACCGCACCTGAACCCGCCCAAAGGCTCAGGCCTTCACAAAACATGAAACGCGCTTTTGACCTGTTGGCCGGTTTTTCTGCCCTGTTGCTGTTGGGCGCGCCATTCATTTTTTTGGCCTTGCTGGTGGCCTTCACTTCCAAGGGACCTGTTTTGTATTGGTCCGACCGGGTGGGCCAACACAACCGCATTTTTCGCATGCCCAAGTTGCGCACGATGAAGACCGGTACCCCGGCGGTCGCCACCCATTTGCTGGACAACCCCCAAGCCCACCTCACGCCCGTGGGCGGTTTTTTGCGCCGCACCAGCTTGGACGAGTTGCCTCAGTTGTGGAGCATCCTCATGGGTGACATGAGCTGTGTTGGGCCACGCCCCGCTTTGTTCAACCAAACCGATTTGATCGAGATGCGCACCCAAGCGGGCGTTCACCAGTTGGTGCCGGGCTTGACCGGTTGGGCCCAGGTCAATGGCCGCGATGAAATTGCATTGGTGGACAAGGTGCGGCTCGACACCGAGTACCTGCAACGCCAATCCTTTGTTTTTGATCTTCACATCCTGTGGCTCACCGTTCGCAAAGTGTTGCGCCGCGAGGGTGTGACCCACTGAGACACCTGCCAGCATGAAACTTTTCAACCCTTTCTCGGCAGCCGCCATGCCCACCTTGGCCTTGCCCCGGGCGGTCAAGCGATTGATTGTTTTGTTGGTCGATGCCAGCCTGTGCGTGATCGCCGTCTCCTTGGCGTTTTATTTGCGGGTCGGTGAATGGGTGTCGCTGTCCAACCACCCCGAATTCAAGACCATGACCCCGGTGTGGGTCTCACTGGTGCTGGCCGTCCCCGTGTTTGTGGCGTTTGGTTTGTACCGGGCCATCTTTCGCTATTCTGGTTGGCCTGCCCTGGTGACGGTGGGCAAGGCCGTGGGTTTGTACGGTTTGATGTTCATGGCCATCTTCACCTTGGTGGGGGTTTCGGGCGTGCCGCGAACAGTGGGTCTCATCCAACCGCTGTTGGTGCTGTTTTTGGTCGGTGCATCACGGGCTTTGGCACGCTATTGGTTGGGCGGTTTGTACCTGTCGCAACTGAAGCTGGGCACCTTGCCCAAGGTGCTGATTTATGGTGCGGGTTCTGCGGGGCGCCAATTGGCCAATGCGTTGGCCAACAGCTACGAGATGCGTGTCGTGGGCTATTTGGATGACGATGACCGTTTGCATGGCCATGTGCTCAATGGCTTGGCGATTTACAGCCCGCAAGACCTTTCGGGCTTGGTGGTGTCGCTGGGCATCAGCGATGTGTTGCTGGCCTTGCCCACCGCCAACCGCAAACGGCGCAATGAAATTCTGGTGCTGATGCAGCAAGCCCAGGTGTCGGTGCGCACTTTGCCCAGCGTGATGGAGTTGGCCCAAGGCAAAGTCAGCACAGAAGATGTGCGCGAACTCGACATCGACGATTTGTTGGGCCGCGAAAGTGTGTCCCCCAACCATATTTTGTTGGGCCGCAATGTGACCCGCAAAGTGGTGTTGGTCACCGGTGCGGGTGGATCGATTGGCAGCGAACTGTGCCGGCAAATCTTGAAGCTCAAGCCGCAAACATTGCTCTTGGTCGATCAAAGCGAATATGCGCTGTACGAAATCCACCAAGAATTGCTCGACAAAACCCAAGCCCTGGGTCAAGGTGTCACCCAATTGGTGCCGCTGCTCGCCTCGGTGCGCGACGCAGAGCGCATGCGTGAGGTCATCACCACATGGTCGCCCAACACTATTTACCACGCCGCCGCCTACAAGCATGTGCCGCTGGTCGAACACAACCCTGCCGAGGCTTTGAAAAACAATGTCTTGGGAACCCGCACCGTGGCGCAATTGGCCGCCGAGCATGGTGTGGATGACATGGTGCTGGTCAGCACCGACAAAGCCGTGCGGCCCACCAACATCATGGGAGCGAGCAAACGCCTGGCCGAATTGGTGCTGCAAGCTTTGGCCACAGAGCCTGGCAAAACCACCTTCTCCATGGTGCGCTTTGGCAATGTGCTGGGTTCATCGGGCTCGGTGGTGCCCAAGTTTCGCCAGCAGATCAAAAATGGTGGCCCCATCACCTTGACCCACCCGGAGGTGACCCGGTTTTTCATGACCATCCCAGAGGCCGCGCAATTGGTCATCCAAGCCGGGGCCATGGCCAAGGGCGGTGATGTGTTTGTGCTCGACATGGGCGAGTCGGTCAAGATCATGGACCTGGCCCAGCGCATGATCCAACTCTCAGGACTGACCTTGCGCACCGAGGACAACCCCGACGGCGACATTGCGATTGAAATCACCGGACTGCGCCCAGGCGAAAAACTCTACGAGGAATTGCTGATAGGCAACGACCCCCAACCGACCCTGCATCCCCGCATCATGAAAGCCAGCGAAGAAAAAATGGCCTGGTCTGACTTGCAAGACAGTTTGAACGCCATGCAAGTGGCCTTGGATGTGAACGATGTGGGTGTGCTGCGGCGCATGCTCGAGCAGTTGGTCAGCGGTTACCACCCCAGCGGTGAAATTGTCGATTGGGTGCATTTGGCCCAGGAAGCCGAATACGAAAAAAGCATGGTTTGAAACAACGATTGCCCCGCCCCCTTGAAAAAACCCGCCCCGTGCGGGTTTTTTTGTGAGCCATGCAAAGTCAGCGTCAGCGTGTGCGCCGAGGTGCGGGTTTTTCCTAGGCCTTGAAGGGGCGCTGTGGCCGCTTGGCAGCACCGCCATCGGCCCAAGGCGGTTACGATGGTGCCAAACCTTTTCTCAGGAGACATCATGCGTGAAATCAATCGGCGACGGACGCTTTTGGCCGCCATGGCCTTGACGATGCTGGGCGGTGTGGCCCAGGCCCAAAGCTTTCCGAACAAACCCATTCGCTTGATCTGCCCGTTCCCTCCAGCGGGCGCGGTGGACATTGCTTCGCGCGCCATTGCCGCTGAGCTGTCGAAAAACCTGGGCCAGCCGGTGACGGTGGAGAACCGCCCCGGCGCCGGCGGCAACATCGGCGGTGCCGAAGCCGCACGCGCAGCACCCGATGGCTACACCATCTTCATGACCACCAGCGGTATCCAAGGCATCAACCCGGCGTTGTATGCCAAGATGCCCTTTGACCCGAACAAAGACCTGGCCCCGGTGGCGGCCCTGGTCTCGCTCAACAACGTGCTGGTGCTGCACCCGTCGGTCAAAGCCAATAGCGTGGCCGAGGTGATTGCGCTGGCCAAAAACCCGTCGCAACAAGTCAACTACGCGTCCAGCGGCAGTGGCACCAGCATCCACATGTCGGGTGAGATGTTCAAGTTCCTCACTGGCGTGAACATGCTGCACATCCCTTATAAGGGCAGCGCACCAGCGGTCAATGACTTGTTGGGCGGCCAAGTGATGATGATGTTTGACAACATCCCATCGGCCTTGCCCCACATCAAGGCGGGCAAATTGCGCGCTTTGGCCACCACTGGCGCCAAGCGCGACCCAACCCTGCCCGATTTGCCCACCATCGCCGAGGCGGGTGTGGCCAACTATGAGTCGGGTGTGTGGTTTGGTTTGTCGGTGCCGGTGGGCACACCGCCAGAGATCATTGCCAAACTCAGCGCCGAGGCCATCAAGGGCACCAAGTCACCCGACTACATCAAGCGCATGACCGATTTGGGCTACAACATCATGGGCTTGGGGCCGGCCCAAATGGCCGAAATGAACCGCGCCGAAGTCAGCCGCTGGGGGCCCATCGTCAAAGCCTCAGGGGCCAAGGCCGACTGATCTCGGCCCCTTCACCCAGATTGGCGCCATGAGTTCGCTCTGGGTGATCGGGTTGGCTGCGGATGGATGTCGCCGCCTCATGCCTTGGTCTGGCTAGAGGGGCTGTTGCCGGGGTCGCGCACCACCAAACGGCGCACCACCCAAATTGACAGCAGGCTGGCCGTGCCCCCCACCACGGCGTTCCAACCGTAGTGCTGCACCAAACCTTGGGCGTCGCGTGAAATGATCAAGCCGCCGACAAAGGCGGCCGCGCCCATGGCGAGCGACTGAACAGCGCTGTTGATGGCCATGAAGCTGCCGCGCACCGCTGGGTTGGCCGAGGCCCCCACCATCGCCATGCCCGGAATCATGCGCCCGCTGAGCACCACAAACATCACCGTGTTGAGCGCAATCACCCAGGGCAGCGCCACCGGGGGCAGGTGGGTCAACACCTGCAAAGGCAGCACCACCAATGCGGCCAAGGCGGTGAACACCCGCACCTTGCCATGCCGATCGCTGAGTCGGCCAATCCAACGCGCGCTGAACAAGGTGGCCGCGCCACCGAACAAATAAATCAGCGGCACTTGTTGGGCGTTCAGCCCCACATTGGTTTGCAGGTAGATGGTGATGTAGGGAATCACTGCAAAACCGGTGAACATCATCAGGGCTGAAAACAAAAACGCCCAACGGTGATTGACGTCCACCAACACACTGGCCAGCATGTCGCGGATGGCGGGCCGCTCTGGGCCTTGCATGTGCCCACGCATGCGCGGCAACACCCGCCAAGCCAGCGCCGACAGCAGCAAGCCAAACACCGCGATCGCCACAAACGGCATGTGCCAACTCGACCAAGCGGCGATGAACAGGCTGGCTGGGACACCCACCACCGTGGCCAGTGAAAAGGCCGACAAAATCACCGACATGGCGCGGCCCCGGCGCTCAAACGGGATCAACTCGGCCACCATGGTTTGCACCAGGGCCGAGAGCACCCCACCAAACACCCCCGTGGCGATGCGTGCTGCCACCAAGGTTTGGTAACTCCAAGCCACCGCACAACCCAAGGTGGCGACAGAGAAAGCCACAAACAGCGACAGCAACAAACGCTTGCGGTCAAAGCGATCGACATAGGCCGATGCCATCAAACCTGAGATGGCCGCCGCCCAGGTGTAAGAAGAAACCAAAAAGCCAAAGGCCGCATCGCCAATGCCAAACTGCTGGGTGATCTGTGGCCCCAGCGGCATCATGATCATGAAATCCACGATGTGGCTGAACTGGATGCCGGCCAGCACCCACAAAATCCATCGTTCGTTGGGCTGGGGGGTGGGGTGGTTGGGCATGGGTGCGCATCATCGCATGGTGTGCCGGGGCCATGTTCCCGTGAAGTTTGCGACAATGGCCCACCGACCAACGCCCGGGTGGTGAAATTGGTAGACACAGCGGACTTAAAATCCGCCGCTTTCCTGCATAAGGGGCGTACCGGTTCGATTCCGGTCCCGGGCACCAGTGACGTTTCGGTCAAACCCCACCGATGTCAAACCAACCCACTTTCAACTGCACCGCTTGTGGCCAGTGTTGCCACAACCTGAAGCTGCCCTTGGGCTTGGCCGAGGCCGTGGATTGGCTGCATCGGGGTGGACAGGTGCAACTCATCTGCGAGGCCATCCCTTGGGTCACAGAGCCCGACGCGACAGACGTGGTGGCGGCGCACAAGCGGTCCATTTCGTTTGCGGCCATGAGCGGCCAGTTGCCCATCCGTGTGCTCGTCTACTTGGTGGCTGCTTTTGATGGACCTTGCCCCCATTTGGGCGCGCAACACATGTGCGGGGTGTACGCGCACCGGCCTTTGACCTGCCGCATTTACCCCGCCGAGGTCAACCCATTTGTGGCCACCAACCCCGCCCTCAAAGCTTGCCCACCCGATGCCTGGCAGGGCGCGATACCCCTGATGACCGACACCCTGCACGCAGATGTGCAGGCATTTCGCCAGCGCGCCAGGGCGGAGGTTGGGCGAAAGGCCTGGGTTTGCGCTGAATTGGGCGTCCATGCGAGCGCCATCTCCAACCAAGGCTACGCCATTCACACCCCCGATCCAGCGCAACTGTTGGCTGCGCTTGTGGCTGTCCCCGACACAGATGCGCCCCCCACCCATGGCGAATGGGCGCTGATCACCCCCGTGGCCGAACATCTCCAAACCTTGCAAATCATGGGGGCGCTGTGTGCCAGCTCGCTTGCTGGGGTGCCAGGCCAAGTGGAATATGTCCGTTTGGTGTAACGCAGGCTGGTGAGGTCAGCGCCTTGCCGCCATGGGTTCATGGGGAGCGTGGTGGTAGCATTCACCTCGCCCTTGCCGGGGTGTGTGTGAAAGACACACTCGCACCAGAAAGAATCCAGCCATGCCGCGTTACAACCAACCCTTTGAAATCCATGTCCATGGTGACGTGCCGTTGCGCGAAGAGGTGGGTTTGCCGCAATTGCACGAGGCATTGCGCCCGCTGTGGAAGTACGCAGGGGCCAAGTCTTTGGCCGACGGCGCGGCCAGTGCCTACGAAGAAGAGTTGGGTTTGCAGTTTGATGCCACCGACAACTTGTTGCGCATGTGTTGGACCGTGCCCGGCGACGACGACTTTCGCCAATGCTTGGACGACATGTGCATGAACTTGAACGAGTTGACCAAGGCGGGTGCGTCCATTGAGGTCACTTTTTACGACACCGAATTTGACCAAGAAGACGGCCCGGAAGAGGGTGAGTCCCGTGATGATTTTTTGATGTTGTTTGTCGGCCCCAGCCCGGCGGCCATCATGCAAGTGCAACGCGATTTGCTGGTCAGCGATGTGATTCACATGATGGAGCGCCACTTCGACGGCGCCGAGTTGGGCGGCGTGGTCGCTGAGATCGACAAACTTTTCTCTGGTCGGTTTGATGCGCTGGTCAACTCCATGCGCCTGGACCGTCCGCCGCGTGGGCCTGGGGGCAACCCAGGTCATGGTGGCCCGCGCAAGCCACGCCATTTGCACTGACCCACGCGTTTGCAAGTGGAGGTTTCGCCCATGCAGACCTTCCATGGGCGCAGACCTTGGCATGTTGAGACACGCCAAGCGAGCTGACCGCCACCCCTCAGGCGCATGAACCTCCCCAGCGAACACCTTCAACCCGGCGTCACCCGCCGTGATTTGCTCGGCTGGGCCATGTATGACTTCGCCAACTCGGGCTATGCCACCGTGGTGTTGACGGCGGTGTTTTCGGCCTATTTTGTCGGTGTGGTGGCGGCCAACGCCCCATGGGCCACCTTGGCTTGGACCGTGGGGCTTTCCACCTCGCATGCGTTGGTGATGATCAGCTTGCCCGCGGTCAGCACCTGGGCCGATCGCCATGCTGCCAAAAAACGCGCCTTGGCCATCAGCACCGTGGGCTGTGTGTTGTGCACCGTGGGCTTGGCCTCGGTGGGGGCGGGCGATGTGGCCCTGGCCCTGGTGCTGATCGCGGCCTCGCAATTGTTTTTTGCTTATGGCGAGTCGCTGTCGGCGGCGTTTTTGCCCGAACTGGCCCCGCCCGAGGCGATGGGACGGGTCAGCGCTTGGGGCTGGGCGTGGGGTTATGTGGGTGGCATGCTCACCTTGGGCCTGAGCTTGGCCTATGTGTTTTGGGCCCAAGGCCAAGGCCAAGGCCAAACGGCGGTCGACTTTGTGCCCATCACCATGCTCATCACCGCGGCGGTGTTTGCGCTGGCCAGCGGGGTCACCTTTGCCTGCCTGCGCGAGCGCGCTGTGCCGCAGTCGCCCGTCCCAGGTGGCCTGGGCCCGGCCTCAGGGCCACGCAGTGCCTGGGTCAACTGGCGCAGCACCTGGGCAGAACTGCGCACCCAGCCCGCCATGTTGTGGTTGCTGGCGTGCACCGTGGCCTACCAAGCCGGGGTAGCGGTGGCGATTGCCTTGGCCGCCATTTATGCCCAAACCGTGATGGGCTTTGAAACCACCGAAACCATGATCATGGTGTTTGTGCTCAACATCGCGGCCGCCGTGGGCGCTTTGGTGCTGGGGCATGGGCAAGACCGTTTTGGGCATCGCCGCGCATTGGCCCTGACCTTGGTGGTCTGGTGCATCACTTGCCTTTGGGCGTCATTGGCAGACACCAAGCTTTCATTTTGGGGTGCAGCCACCCTGGCGGGCCTGAGCATGGGCGCGAGCCAGTCGTGTGGCCGCGCCATGGTGGGCTTGCTCGCGCCCCCCGAGCGTTTGGCGGTGTCCTTTGGCGCCTGGACCTTTGCCGTGCGCTTGGCCAGCGTGCTGGGCCCCTTGCTCTATGGTGCCGTCACCTGGTTCAGCGGTGGCAACCAGCGCCTGGCCTTGGCCAGCACCGCGGGCTTGTTTGTGCTGGGCCTGCTGCTGCTGACCCAGGTGCGCATGCCCGCGCCGGCCAGCGTCAAGCGCGGCTGAGCGCGATGCCTTTGAACTCGCCGGTGGCGATGCGCTTTTGCCAGGTGTCTGGGCCCGTGATGTGGGCGCTGGTGCCGCCCGCGTCCACCGCCACGGTGACGGGCATGTCGACCACATCAAATTCGTAAATGGCTTCCATGCCGAGGTCGGCAAAGCCCACCACTTTGGCGGTTTTGATGGCCTTGCTCACCAAATAGGCCGCGCCGCCCACGGCCATCAAATAAGCGCTGTGGTGTTTGCGAATCGCCTCGATGGCTGTGGGGCCGCGCTCGGCCTTGCCGATCATGGCGATCAAGCCGGTTTGGGCCAGCATCATTTCGGTGAACTTGTCCATGCGCGTGGCGGTGGTAGGTCCTGCGGGGCCCACGGCTTCGTCGCGCACCGGGTCCACTGGGCCCACGTAGTAAATCACGCGGTTGGTGAAGTCCACGGGCAGCTTTTCGCCCTTGGCCAGCATGTCTTGGATGCGCTGGTGCGCCGCGTCGCGGCCGGTCAGCATCTTGCCGTTGAGCAGCAAGGTTTGGCCGGGCTTCCAGGCGGCCACTTGCGCCGGGGTCAAGGTGTTCAAGTCCACGCGCTGGCTTTTTTGGGTGTCGGGTTGCCAGTCCACTTTGGGCCAGGTGTCCAGTGACGGTGGGTCGAGGTACACCGGCCCCGAACCGTCGAGCACAAAGTGCGCGTGGCGCGTGGCCGCGCAGTTGGGGATCATGGCCACGGGCTTGCTGGCCGCGTGGGTGGGGTACATCTTGATCTTCACATCCAGCACGGTGGTCAGGCCGCCCAGGCCTTGCGCGCCAATGCCCAAGGCATTGACCTTGTCGTGCAACTCCAAGCGCAGGTCTTCGGTTTGGGTCAGTTTCTCGCCCTTGGCCGCTTTGGCTTGCAGGGCGTACATGTCCAGGTCTTCCATCAGGCTTTCTTTGGCCATCAGCATGGCTTTCTCGGCGGTGCCGCCAATGCCTATGCCCAGCATGCCCGGCGGGCACCAACCCGCGCCCATGGTGGGCACGGTTTTGAGCACCCAGTCGACCAAGCTGTCGCTGGGGTTGAGCATGACCATCTTGCTTTTGTTTTCGCTGCCGCCGCCCTTGGCCGCCACGGTGATGTCGAGGGTGTTGCCCGGCACCAATTGGGTGAAGATCACCGCGGGCGTGTTGTCCTTGGTGTTTTTGCGCTCAAAGTGGGGGTCGGCCACGATGCTGGCGCGCAAGGTGTTGTCGGGGTGGTTGTAGCCCCGGCGCACGCCTTCGTTGATGGCGTCTTCAAAGCCGGCGCTGAAGCCCTCTAGGCGCACGCCCATGCCGATCTTCACAAACACATTGACGATGCCCGTGTCTTGGCAAATCGGGCGGTGGCCCATGGCGCTCATTTTGCTGTTGGTCAAAATTTGCGCCATCGCGTCTTTGGCCGCTGGGCTTTGCTCGCGCTCGTAGGCGCTGGCCAGGTGGGATATGTAATCCGCTGGGTGGTAGTAGCTGATGTACTGCAAGGCCGCGGCCACGGATTCAATCAGGTCGTCTTGTCGGATGATGGTCATGGGATGGGTATCTTTCGAACTGGAATGGCGCCGCTGGCGGAGCAGGGCCGAGGCAGTTTACAAGAGAAGGCCAGGGTGAAATCACTTGGGTTGCGTGCCCGCTGGGTGTAAGCTTTCTTCAAGTCAGTGGGGTGTAAGAGCTTGCAACGACATTCCCTGCCGAAGCGCCAGCCCTGAGCCAATAAAAAAGGAGACACCCCATGAGCGAACACGCCACGCCCACCTACCACCCGCATGCCGACTTTGTCAAAAACGCCCATGTCTCTGGCATGGACGCCTACCACGCCCTGTGCCAAAAAGCCGAGCAGGACTACCCCGGCTACTGGGCCGATCTGGCGCGCGAATACATCTCCTGGAAAAAGCCGTTCACCCAAACCCTCAACGACAGCCAAGCGCCGTTTTTCAAGTGGTTTGAAGACGGCACTTTGAACGCCTCTTACAACTGCCTGGACCGCCACATCGAAAAAGGGCAGGGCGACAAAACCGCCATCATTTTTGAGGCCGACGGCGGCGAAGTCACCCGCACCTCCTACGCGCAACTGCTGGCGCGCACCTGCCAAATCGCCAACGCGATGAAGTCGTTGGGCATCCGCAAAGGCGACCGCGTCATCATTTACATCTCCATGTCCATCGAGGGCGTGGCCGCCATGCAAGCCTGTGCCCGCATCGGTGCCACCCACTCGGTGGTGTTTGGCGGCTTTTCAGCGCAAAGCTTGCGCGACCGCATCGAAGACACCGGCGCCAAGATGGTCATCACCGCTGACCACCAGGTGCGCGGTGGCAAGCAACTGCCCTTGAAATCCATCGTTGACGAAGCGCTGGGCTTGGGCGGCTGCGGCAGCATCGAGCACGTGCTGGTGGTCAAGCGCTCAGGTGCCGAAGTGGCCATGACCGCTGGGCGCGACCTGTGGATGGCCGATGTCGCTGACAAAGCCGCCACCACCTGCGAGCCCGAGTGGGTCGAGGCCGAGCACCCGCTGTTTTTGCTCTACACCTCTGGCTCCACCGGCAAACCCAAAGGGGTGCAACACAGCACCGGCGGGTATTTGTTGCACGCGGCCCTGACCACCCACTGGACCTTTGACCTCAAACCCCATGACGTGTTTTGGTGCACCGCCGACATCGGATGGGTCACCGGCCACTCTTACATCACCTACGGCCCCTTGGCCCTGGGCGGCACAGAAATCGTGTTTGAAGGCGTGCCCACCTTCCCCGATGCCGGCCGTTTTTGGAAGATGATCCAAGACCACAAGGTCAGCATTTTTTACACCGCACCCACGGCCATCCGCTCGCTCATCAAAGCGGCTGAAAGCACCGAAGCCGTGCACCCCAAAAGCTATGACTTGAGCAGCCTGCGCTTGCTGGGCTCGGTGGGCGAGCCCATCAACCCCGCCGCCTGGGAGTGGTACCACCAGCATGTGGGCGGCGGCAACTGCCCCATCGTCGACACCTTCTGGCAAACCGAAACCGGCGGCCACATGATCACCCCGTTGCCCGGTGCCACGCCCATGGTCCCCGGCTCATGCACCTTGCCTTTCCCCGGCATCCAAGCCGCCATCGTCGACGAGACGGGCAAAGACGTGCCCAACGGCCAGGCCGGCATCTTGGTGGTGAAAAAACCTTGGCCCTCCATGCTGCGCACCATTTGGGGCGACCCCGAGCGCTTCAAGAAAAGCTACTACCCGGAAGACTTCCAAGGCAAGTACTACTTGGCGGGGGACGGCGCGATTCGCGACGCCAAAACCGGCTACTTCACCATCACGGGCCGGATTGACGACGTGCTGAACGTGTCGGGCCACCGCATGGGCACCATGGAAATTGAGTCGGCTTTGGTCAGTTGCACCGAACTGGTGGCCGAAGCCGCCGTGGTCGGCCGCCCCGACGACACCACGGGCGAGGCCATTTGCGCCTTCGTGGTGCTCAAGCGCGCATTGCCCAGCGGCGACGAAGGCAAAGCCATTGCCAAACAATTGCGCGACCACGTGGCCAAAGAAATCGGCCCCATCGCCAAACCCAAAGACATCCGCTTTGGCGAAAACCTGCCCAAAACCCGCTCCGGCAAAATCATGCGCCGCCTGCTGCGCTCGCTGGCCAAAGGCGAGGCCATCACCCAAGACACCAGCACCCTGGAAAACCCCGCCATCCTCAGCCAACTCGGCCAAGCCTATTGATTCATTGGGGTCGGATTCCAGTTAATTGGGGTCAGATTCCAATCCCCTGCCTCGGCGGGCTTGATCTGGTAATTGGGGTCAGATTCCAATTTCCTGCCTGGGTGGGGTTGGTGTTAAGGGGGTTCCAATTTCATGCCACCGGCTGGGTGGTCCTCTGCGCCTCAAGCACTGAGGGGCGGGTTGCTTTGTGGGGATTTCGGCAAATGGGAATTTATCCAACGTTCAATGGTTTCGCGGGATTGGTGAGTTTCGCATTGATTGGGGGCCCGGGTTTCGAATTTACCTGGCCAAAGATGGTTTGCGAATCATTCTGCTTCTCGGTGGCGGCACGAAAAAAAGCCAGCAAAAAGACATTGAACAGGCAGTCGAACATTGGGAAAACCACAAACGCCGCAAGGCGCATCAAGGATGAAAGACATGGCATTGACCAAAAACTTCAAAAACACTGTGGCCGCTCGTGTGCAAAGTGACCCGGCTTTTGCGCAGGCCTTGCTGGATGAGGCGATCACGCTGTTCATCAACGGAGAACCCGAAACAGCCAAACTCATTCTGCGTGACCTGGTGAATGCATCTGTCGGATTCGAAAAATTGGCGCAAGAAATTCAAAAGCCCGCCAAAAGCCTGCATCGCATGCTTTCAGCCTCAGGCAATCCGACCATGAGCAATATTTCGGCGATCTTTGCAGCGATCAAGAAAAAATTGCGTGTCGAGGTTCGCACCGAAGTGGTGGCGGTTTGAGCAATGGGGGTCAGACGCCCAGTTCCCTTTTGGCGAGATTGCCGCCTCAGCGCTTAAGCGCTGATGGTCATGTGGGCAATGAAGCCGGAGCGGGTTTCGCCAAACGCTTTGGCTTTGGCGTCCAACCGTGCCAAGACGCGCTTGGGCAGAGAAATATTGACGCGCTCAATCTCTTCAGACAACAGCTCGGGTGAGACCTCGGCAATGGCCCAAATCCAACCTTTGTAAGCGCGCTGCTTTTGCAGTGAGGTGATGGTGCTGGGCGGCGGCACGCTTTGGCCCGCATCCAACGCGGTTTCTATCCATAGCGCGATGGATTGTTTGGCGTTTTCGATGGCCTCATCAATGCCCGAGTCAGCGGCAGAAAAACAGCCGGGCAAGTCGGGCACAACAACGCCCCAGGCGGTGGTGGCGTTGCCAGGTTCAATGGCGATGGGGTATTTCATGTGGGTCAACCTTGTGGAAAGTGGATGTGGGCTTGTTTGATCAATTTTTGAACCAAGCCAATTCCGAGGGTCTTTTTGGGATGCGGAACACTCAAATGGCCTGGATGCTGGGGATGCACAAAGATGTGGTGGGAACCTTTTGCCCCACGCAAAACCCATCCATTGCGCTTGAGCAAAGTGATGAGTTCTTGGCTTTTCATCCCCGAATCATACACACGATACACATGAATCGCGGTGCCAGTTTGAAAATCAGCCGCTTGGTGGGCGGCTGAAAGATGCGCCTACTTCAATCCCAAAATCCACACCGCCAAGCGCCGTGCTTCGGCTTCGCTCAGTTGCGGGTTGGCTGGCATGGGCACTGGGCCCCAGACGCCCACGCCACCTTTGAGGATGCGCGTGGTGAGCTTGTCCGCCGCTGTGCGGTCGTTGGCGTACTTTTGCGCCACGGCTTTGAGGGACGGGCCGGTGATGGTCCCCTCCATGGCGTGGCAGGCGTTGCAGTTTTTTTGCTGCGACAACACCGCATCGGCCCGGGCAAGGCTCGGCACGGCCAGCGCCACCACCCACGCCAGCGCAAGCACCAGCCCGGCCAAATGGGCGGGCAACCGGCTGTGGCTGGGCTGCACCGCACCGCAACCCATGGGCGGGCTGCGGTGGCCAAACACCAGCGGGTACGCCAGGGGCCGGGGTGTCACGGCTGGGGGTACAGGTCCAGCACCGCGCCGGTGCTGGCGCTGGATGCGTTGAAGGCAAACTTGGCTTGCACGCCACGGGTGTAGCGCGGGGCAGGGGGGGTCCAGCCTTTTTTGCGCTCGGCCAGTTCGGCGTCGGTCACATCCACCTCCAGCAGCAATTTATGCGCATCAATGGTGATGCGGTCGCCCTCGCGCACAAAGGCAATGTTGCCGCCCGCCGCCGCCTCGGGCGCCACGTGGCCCACCACCATGCCCCAGGTGCCACCCGAAAAACGCCCATCGGTGATCAGGCCCACGCTCTCGCCCAAGCCTGCGCCAATCAGCGCGCCGGTGGGGGCCAGCATTTCGGGCATGCCCGGTCCCCCTTTGGGGCCCAAGTAGCGCAGCACCATCACGTCGCCGGCGTGGATCTTGCCGTCCAAAATCGCTT
>CANFPJ010000022.1 GCA_947448885.1 Comamonadaceae bacterium | reverse complement strand
CGAAAAGCGGCCACACAAGTCTGGGGCTTCAATTTGCACCGGCAGCACTTGAGCCGAGGTACACGGCACAGTGGGGTATAGGGGTTGTAACAGTGGCGCGCCGGTCAATGCAGACAACTCTCGCGCCACCCCATGAATGCCCAAACAATGTGCCAGATTCGGCGTCAACTTCAGGGTGAACAGCACATCGTCCAATTTCAGGTGTTGGCGAATGTCTTGGCCCAATTCGGCGGTTGCAGACAACTCCAGCAAACCACCATGTTCGTCATTGAGTTGCAGCTCTTTGGACGAGCACAACATGCCCTGACTCTCTGTGCCCCTGATCTTGCCCAGCTTGATGGCAAACGGCTGACCGTCCTCAGCGGGCGGCAGTAAAGCACCGACCATGGCACACGGCACCTTGATCCCCGCACGCGCATTGGGTGCACCACACACAATCGATAGGGTTTGCCCCAGGCCCACATCCACTTCGCAAATGCGCAATCGGTCTGCATTGGGGTGGGAGATGGCGTTCAAAATTTGACCGACCACCACCCCGCTAAAGGGCGGTGCAACTGGTCGCATTTCCTCCACCTCTAAACCCGCCATGGTGAGGGTGTTGGCCAAAGCTTGCGAATTCAACGGCGGGTTGCAAAATTCGCGCAACCAAGACTCGGGAAATTGCATAGTCGGACGTCTTTTGCTTTAGCGAAATTGACTGAGGAAACGAACATCGCCATCAAAGAACAGGCGCAGATCATTGACCCCATAACGAAGCATGGTCAACCTGTCGGGGCCCATGCCAAAAGCGAAGCCCATGTAGCGTTCTGGGTCCAAGCCCATGTTACGCACCACTTGGGGATGAACTTGGCCTGAACCGGCCACTTCGAGCCAGCGTCCCGCCAACGGTCCGCTGGGAAATTGAATATCAATTTCCGCGCTGGGCTCGGTGAAGGGGAAAAAACTGGGACGGAATCGCAGCACCAAATCCGATGATTCAAAAAAAGTACGGCAGAAATCAGTGAAGACCACTTTCAAGTCTTTGAAACTGATGTTCTCACCAATCCACAAACCCTCACATTGATGAAACATGGGTGAGTGGGTTGCATCACTGTCAACGCGGTAGGTTCTGCCCGGCGCAATCACCCGAATTTCCGGCATGACCTGCCCCGCATCCAGCAAGGCCTGATGGCGCTTGACATGGCTGACCGCATGGCGAATTTGCATGGGACTGGTGTGGGTGCGCAGCAAATAACCCCCCTCCACATAAAAGGTGTCATGCATGGACCGCGCCGGGTGGTCTTGGGGTGTGTTGAGTGCGGTGAAGTTGTACCAATCGGTCTCGATTTCTGGTCCCTGCGCCACTTCAAAACCCATGGAATCGAAAATTTGCTCAATCCGCTCCAAGGTCAAACTGACCGGGTGCAAACCACCGGTTGGGCGCAACCGCCCAGGCAAGCCCACATCCAAGGCCTGGGCTTTGAGTTGACTGGCCAACTCCTCATCCGCCAGCGCCTGCCTGCGCTGGGTCAAGTGCATTTCAACCGCTTGCTTGGCTTGGTTGATGGCGGCACCTTGAAGCTTCTTCTCTTCAGTGGGCAGCGAGGCCAGGCCCTTCATCAACTCAGTCACACGCCCGGTTTTACCCAAAAATTGGGCCTTGGCGTTCTCCAAATCAGCTTGGGTGTGGCATACCTCAAAAGCTGATTGCGCAGCCATTACCAAAGCATTCAGATCATTCATTGCAAAGCAAGCGTGTTTGAATCAAACGGGGCCGACATGGCCCATCACAATAAAAAACCCGGCGCACCTGCATCCCAGGTGCCACCGGGTCGGGGTCATCAAGCAGCGAGCTTGGCTTTGACTTGCTCGACAATGTGCCCAAAGGCCGCTTTGTCGTGCACCGCCAAATCGGCCAACATCTTGCGGTCGATCTCGATGGCTGCTTTCTTCAGGCCATTGGCAAACTGGCTGTATGTCATGCCCAGTTCACGGGCTGCCGCATTGATACGGGCAATCCAAAGCTGACGGAACACACGTTTTTTGGTTCGGCGATCACGATAGGCATATTGCCCGGCTTTCATCACCGCTTCTTTGGCGATGCGGAACACATTACCGCGGCGACCACGGAAACCTTTGGCTTGAGCGAGTACTTTTTTGTGACGGGCACGTGCCGTCACTCCACGTTTAACGCGAGGCATTTGAAATTCTCCTTGTTCGTCTGATCACAGCCCAGCAAAGGGCAACATTTGAGCCATGTGACCCATATTGGTCTCATGGACTGCGACCGAGCCACGCAGGTGGCGTTTGTTCTTGGTGGTCTTCTTGGTCAAGATGTGACGCTTGAAGGCTTGACCGCGTTTCACAGTACCACCCGGACGAACACGAAAGCGCTTCTTCGCGCTGCTTTTGGTTTTCATTTTGGGCATTGAAATGCTCCTTTTCTCATTGTGCTCGTGAGGCGTTTGCAACCTTAGCAAACTTGATGGCCCCGAGCCACTTGTGTCCCCCAAACTCAATCAGGGGAACGCTGTCAGGGTCGGCAACCAACCGCCCCTGTCAGTTTTACGCTGAGGCCACCGCAGCGGTCTCAGCTGTGGGCTTGGCAGCGCCGCCCACTTTTTTCTTGCCCGGCGCGATCATCATGATCATTTGCCGACCTTCCAATTTGGGGAATTGTTCAACCACGATCAGGTCAGCCAATTCCTCCCGAATTCTTTGCAGCAAGGCCATTCCGATTTCTTGGTGCGTGATTTCACGCCCCCTGAATCGCAATGTGATCTTGCACTTGTCACCTTCAGCCAAAAACCGCTTGATGTTGCGCAACTTGATGTTGTAGTCGCCATCATCGGTGCCCGGTCTGAATTTGATCTCTTTGACTTCAATGATCTTTTGCTTGGACTTGGCTTCCGCGGCCTTCTTCTGCTCTTGGTACTTGAACTTTCCGTAGTCCATCAAACGGCAGACGGGTGGTACCGCAGTGGAAGCAATTTCGACCAAGTCCACATCAAGGTCTCCCGCCATGCGCAAGGCCTCCATCAGACTCACAATCCCCAAGGGCTCGTTGTCGGGTCCACTCAAGCGGACTTCGGGTGCCATGATTTCCCGGTTCAACCGGTGCTTGCGCTCTTCGCGATGGCGGCGATCTCTGAATTCAGTAGCGATGGTTCTTGTCCTTTATTAAAAACCGTTTGTTCAAACAAACGGCACACAACCGTCAAGTGCAACACACCCCGTCGCAATTTCAAAGAAATCAGCTTTTGAGGGCGATGTCATTGGAGAGCATTTGTACAAATGCATCCAAGGGCATCACACCGAGGTCTTTGTTTCCTCGGGCGCGCACTGCAACGGCGCCTGCTGCTTTCTCTTTGTCGCCGACGACCAAGATGTATGGCAGCTTTTGCATTGAATGCTCACGTATTTTATAGGTAATTTTCTCGTTTCGCAGATCAGAGTCCACCCTAAAGCCTTGATTTTTCAACCTTTTAACGACACTTTCGACGTAATCGGCTTGCCCATCGGTGATATTGAGCACGCTGACTTGAACCGGCGCGAGCCAAACGGGCAGTGCACCCGAGTGCTCTTCTATCAAAATGCCAATGAATCGCTCCAGACTTCCCACAATGGCACGGTGCAACATGATGGGTCGGTGACGACCGCCGTCCTCGGCCACAAACTCAGCATCCAAGCGCTCGGGCATGTTCGGGTCGACTTGAATCGTTCCGCATTGCCATTCTCGTCCGAGTGCATCTTTGAGGGTGTATTCGATTTTGGGGCCGTAAAAAGCGCCCTCGCCTGGCAGGTACTCAAAATCACACCCTGAAGCTTTCAAGCCTTCGGCGAGCGCGTGCTCCGCGCGGTCCCAGCTTTCGTCGCTGCCAATGCGCTTCTCGGGTCGGGTCGACAAGCGATAAAGAATTTTGGTGAAACCAAAATCACGGTAGACCTTTTGCAACAAGGTGGTGAAGGCCATCACCTCTGACTGAATTTGTGCTTCGGTGCAAAAAATATGGCCATCGTCTTGGGTAAAGGCGCGCACACGCATGATCCCGTGCAAGCCCCCACTGGGTTCATTGCGGTGGCATTGGCCAAACTCACCAAAACGCAAGGGCAAGTCACGGTAACTTTTGATGCCCTGTTTGAAAATCAAAATGTGGCCAGGGCAATTCATCGGCTTCAAGGCATAGTCGCGCTTTTCCGATTCGGTCACAAACATGTTTTCACGGTATTTGTCCCAGTGCCCTGTTTTCTCCCAAAGGTGTTGATCCAGGATCTGCGGTCCTTTGACCTCAAGATAGCCATTGTCGCGATAGACGCGGCGCATGTACTGCTCCACCTCTTGCCACAAAATCCAGCCCTTGGGATGCCAAAAAACGGTGCCGGGTGAGTGCTCGTCGATGTGGAAGAAATCAAGCTCGCGGCCCAGTTTTCGATGGTCTCGCTTTTCAGCCTCTTCCAGCATGGTGAGGTATTGCTGAAGGTCGTCTTTGCTGGCCCAGGCCGTGCCATAAATGCGCTGCAACATTTCATTGCGGTGATCGCCGCGCCAATAAGCGCCTGCCACCTTCATCAACTTGAAATGCTTCAACTTGCCCGTGCTGGGCACATGGGGTCCGCGGCACAAATCCTCAAAGGCACCTTCGCGATACAAGCTCACATCCTCTTGAGCAGGGATGCTGGAAATGATTTCCGCTTTGTAATGCTCACCCAGGGACTTGAAGTGGGTCACAGCCTCGTCACGCGGCAAAACGCGGCGAACAATGACTTCGTCCAAATTGGCCAAGGCCGTCATTTTCTTTTCGATCGCGACCAAGTCCTCTGGGGTGAATGGCCGGTGGTAGGAAAAATCGTAGTAGAAGCCATTTTCGATCACCGGCCCAATGGTGACCTGCGCTTCGGGAAAGAGGTCTTTGACCGCATAAGCCAGCAAATGGGCCGTTGAATGGCGAATGACTTCCAAACCATCGGCGTCCTTGGCGGTGACGATGGCCAAACGCGAGTCACTTTCGATCAAATGACTGGTGTCAACCAATTGACCATCCACTTTTCCGGCCAAGGCCGCCTTGGCCAATCCCGCGCCAATGGAGGCCGCCACATCGGCCACCGTCAGGGGCGAGGCAAAAGTGCGCGTGGAACCATCTGGCAGGGTAACTTGGGGCATGGGCAACTCGGTGAAGATATGTCTAAGAAATAAAACAAGCGCGGTAGATGGCCGCGCTGTGCAGTTGATTTTCCCATAAAAAAAGCCCGCGGACGGGCTTTTTCATTCTCGCCCCACCACGCGGGGCCGATCAAGTGGGTTCAGTGAAACTGCTCTTCTTCGGTGGAACCTGTCAGCGCCGTGACGCTGGACTTGCCACCTTGAATCACCGTGGTCACATCATCAAAGTAACCGGTACCCACCTCTTGCTGGTGTGAAACAAAGGAGTAGCCCCGCTCGCGAGCTGCAAACTCAGGCTCTTGCACCTTCTCCACATAGGCCGACATACCGCGCTGGGCGTAATCCTGGGCCAAGTCAAACATGTTGAACCACATGGAATGGATGCCCGCCAAGGTGATGAATTGGTATTTGTACCCCATGGCGCCGAGCTCGCGTTGAAACTTGGCAATCGTGGCATCGTCAAGGTTCTTTCTCCAATTGAACGAGGGTGAGCAGTTATAAGCCAACATTTTTCCAGGGTGAACTTTGTGCACCGCTTCGGCAAATTGGCGAGCGAACTCCAGGTCTGGTGTGCCCGTCTCGCACCACACCAGATCGGCATAGTGGGCGTAAGCGACGGCACGTGAAATCGCTTGTTCCATGCCTTTGCGGGTTTTGTAAAAACCCTCTGCGGTGCGCTCGCCGGTCAAGAAGGGTTTGTCGTTTTCGTCGTAATCACTGGTCAACAGGTCAGCAGCCTCTGCATCAGTGCGGGCAATCACCAGGGTGGGTGTGCCACACACATCAGCGGCCATGCGGGCGCCAATCAGCTTTTGCACGGCCTCGGTGGTGGGCACCAGCACTTTTCCGCCCATGTGGCCACACTTTTTCACCGATGCCAGCTGGTCCTCAAAGTGAACGCCGGCCGCACCCGCGCGGATCATGGCCTTCATCAGTTCGAAACCGTTCAGGACGCCGCCAAACCCAGCCTCTGCATCGGCGACGATGGGGGCGAAATAGTCGACATAGCCTGCCTGACCCGGGTTCAAGCCCTTGGCCCATTGGATTTCATCAGCGCGGCGAAATGTGTTGTTGATCCGCTCGACCACGCCGGGCACCGAATCCACGGGGTAGAGGGACTGATCGGGGTACATGGACGAATAACCATTGTTGTCAGCGGCCACTTGCCAACCGGAGAGGTAAATGGCTTTGATCCCCGCCTTGACCTGCTGCATGGCTTGACCACCGGTCAAAGCGCCCAGGCAATTGACGTAGGCCTCGTTGTGCAGCAAATCCATCAATTTTTCTGCACCGCGGCGGGCCAAGGTGTATTCGATGGGAAAACTGCCGCGCAAGCGAACCACATCGGCAGCGCTGTAACCGCGCTTGATTCCTTTCCACCTGGGGTTGGTGGCCCAGTCTTTTTCAAGTGCGGAGATTTGCTGTTCACGGCTGAGTTGTTCGGTCAGTGCTTGTGGCATGGTGGTTCCCTTAGAAGTGGTTGAAACTGCAAATGCAGAACCCATACTTTAAGTCTTGTATAAGATATAAATCTGTCTTGTGTCTTATATAAGAATTTTATTTAATCTTTTAAAAACAGCGACTTAAATATCATATATCGCAATATGAAAGTCTTTATCTCGCATTGAAAAATTAACCAGGCATTCATGATCTGAAAATATCAGATTATGAAATTATGTTTTGAAGTGCGGTCTGCCACCCACCAGCGACTTGTGCCGACACCCAGCCAATGAAAAGTAGTCCACTCAGGACATCCAATCCCCTGTCCCCATGGGTGTGGCATGCGCCAATGTTTCGGGGGTGGCCACATAGATCAAACACGTCAAGCTTTGCGGCCCCATCGCCACTGAGATCCAATCCTTTTGGTATTGACCATCAGGTGAGGGGGCAATGCCCTCAATCCGGTCCAGCACCTCCTCCAGTGCTGGTGAAATGGCGTAAACCTCGCCGACCACGATGCCCCACCTGCCCAATTCAATCGCTGGGAAATCGCCCAATGAAAACAATCGCCCTGGCACTTGGGACACCCCCACCCACAGTGGGGGCGGTTCCAATCGATTGATATCGTTGGCCCCGCCTCGGCGCAAAGTTCCATAAACAAATACATGCATAGAAAACTCACCCGACATGGTGCCCTCCATCAGAACACTTCACACCACCAAGGGGCCCATCAGGGGGTTGGTGCTCGGACTTTACCGGTGGATGTTTGCTGGGTCACGCACCCCGCTGACCTCCACCACTGCCATGACGCTTGCTGCGGCAAAGAGCCATTGCAACTCACGACCAGAGGAGACAGAACAGCATCATCGGCCGTTTGAGACATTCTCACTCGAAAAAAACAACATTTCAGAGTGAAAAAACCTGTTTTCCGCTTGGAAAAGCATGTTTTCTCCATTAGGATTCGCTCTGCCGGTGGAGACACCGTTTCCGCCGGTGATTTTTCACTCTCTTCTAGAAGGAAACTGAATCATGGCAACTGCAAAAAAAGCCCCGGCAAAAAAAGCTGCAAAAAAAGCAGCCCCCGCCAAAAAAGTCGCTGCGAAGAAAGCACCGGCCAAAAAAGTAGCTGCGAAGAAAGCGCCTGCTAAAAAAGCGCCCGCCAAAAAGGCGCCTGCTAAAAAGGTTGTGGCCAAAAAAGCCCCTGCCAAAAAAGCAGCGAAAAAAGCACCCGCCAAGAAGCGCACCCCCAATGCGGCATTCATGCGTGCTTTGACCCCCAGTCCTGCCTTGGCAGCCGTCGTGGGTGCAACCCCCTTGGCTCGCACCGAGGTGGTCAGCAAGATGTGGACATACATCAAAAAGCATGGCCTGCAAGACAAAGTCAACAAGCGCAACATCAATGCCGATGACAAATTGCGCGCGGTCTTTGGCAAAGCCCAAGTGACCATGTTTGAACTGGCCAGCTTGATTGGCAAGCACCTGAAGTAAACCCCTTCGGAATGCTCTGAAAAGGCCGCGCAAGCGGCCTTTTTCATGGGTACCTTGATACACCGTCATTCGCACCGAGCAGGCAACGCGGGAAGTTTCATCAGCCACGACGCCCATGGCTGCGTGCTGAGAAGGTGGCCCAAAATCAACCTGAGCGTTTTTTGATCGCCGCCTCACGAATGGCGGTCATGGTGGCACGTGTGGTGATCACCTCGGGGTCCAAGCGCACCTCGATCAGGGTGCCACGATTCAAGGCCAAGGCCGCTGAGAGCGCTGGCTCAAATTGATCCGTGCGCTCAATGCGCACCCCGGCATAACCATACGCTTGCGCCAAGGCCACGAAATCCGGATTGCGCAGGCCAGAGCCGCTTTCGTGGTGTGGGTATTCGCGCTCTTGGTGCATGCGGATGGTGCCGAACATGCCATTGTTGAGCAGCACAATGATGGTTTTTCCACCGAACTGCATGGCCGTGGCCAACTCTTGTCCGTTCATCAAAAAGTCACCATCGCCGGCGATGGTCAGCACCGTTCTGCCCGTCAAGATGCTCGCACCAATCCCCGCAGGCACCCCATATCCCATGGCGCCTGAGGTGGGCGCCAGCTGGGTTTTATGGCCCTTGGCCAACCCATGATGCCGGTGGAATCGGTGCATCCAGCTGGCGAAATTACCAGCACCATTGGTGACGATGGCATCGGCCGGTAAATGTCGATCGATGCACGCAATGATCGCCGGCATGTCGATCGGCCCGGGCAAGGGTTGGGGCTGTAAATTGGCCAAGTAATCCGCATGGGCTTCTTGCGCCCAGGCCTCCCAAGGCAACTCTGGCGGTGGGCTGAGCACCTCTAAGGCGCGGGCAGCCGCATTCATGGTGGCATTCATGGCCAAGTCCGCGTGGTAAACCCGGTGCAGCTCTTCAGCACCCCCATGGATGTGGACCAGTTTTTGCGCGGTTTTGGGCGCCTTGAGCAAGGCATAGCCCCCAGTGGTCATCTCACCCAAGCGTGGGCCCAGGGCAATGATCAGGTCGCTGCTTTCGATGCGTCGTGCCAACGCGGGGTTGATGCCAATGCCCACATCCCCGGCATACAAAAGGTGGTGGTTGTCAAAGGTATCTTGGAAGCGGAATGCATTGCCCACCGGCAGCTTCCAAGCTTCGGCGAAACGCTGCAAAGCCTGGGCAGCTTGTGGCGTCCAACCGCCCCCACCTGCAATGACAAACGGCCTCTGTGCCGCCAACAACATTTCACGGAGTTTGCGCAAAGCGCCGGGGTCGCACCAAGCTTCCACCGCATCCAACCGCGGCAGGGGGCGTGCCGTTACCATTTGGGTCAGCATGTCCTCGGGCAGCACCACCACCACGGGACCCGGTCGGCCATTCATGGCCATGGCAAACGCCCGCGACACATATTCAGGCAAACGTTCAGGGTCGTCTACCCGTTCCACCCGCTTGGCAAGCCCCTTGGTGTTGGGCCCAAAAAAACTGTTGTAGTCGACTTCTTGAAAAGCTTCTCGGTCACGGTAATCGCTGCCGACGTCACCCACGAACAAAACCATGGGGGTGCTGTCTTGAAAGGCAGTGTGAACCCCAATCGATGCGTTGGTGGCACCGGGTCCTCGCGTCACAAAACAAATGCCCGGCCGGCCGGTCAATTTGCCTTGGGCCTCGGCCATGAATGCTGCACCACCTTCTTGGCGATTGGTGATGAATTGAATGTGGTCACGGTAGGCATGAAAACCATCCAACACTGCCAAAAAGCTTTCACCGGGCACACCGAAGGCATGCGTCACGCCTTGCTCGACCAAACATTCAACCAACAAATGGCCTGCGATTTGTTTTTTCTCTGTGTTATTCATGACTTGCTTTGCTAAAACCAAACCCCAACTCAAACTGAGCTTTCCGCTTGTCGTCCCACCACAAACGCCAATGCGGCGCTCACCACCAAAGTCAGGCTCACCCCCACCAAGGTGGCCGCATACCAGCCGTGGTCCATGAACACCCCAAACAAGGCCGGTGCGATGGCAAAACCCACGTCCATGCCCGAATACACCATGCCATAAACCCGACCCGTTGCCCCTTTGGGCGTGGCTTTTTTGATCATCAAATCGCGCGATGGCCCGCCCACCCCCGCGGCAAATCCGGTGATCGCCATCGCCAGCATGCTGCCCACGGGCCCCAACCAAGTGGTGGCACAAATCACCAACAACATGGCCGCGCACAACATGCTGCCGGCCACCACGGTTTGGGTGTGCTTGGCAAAGGCGGAGGCCATGAAACCGCCGGCCAGCATACCCAAGGCGGCACACACCAAATAGGCGGTCAGCGTGTGGGTCGCGGCCGTGAAACTCACCCCCACCAAGGATTGCAGGATGGAGACTGAAAAACTTTGTACCACCGCCAAAGTCATGGTGGAGAAAACAAAAAATCCAAAGCACCACCAGACCACGGGCAAACGCAAAAATGCCAAACTGGTGCCGGCTTCGGTCGACCTCTTGGCGCCCGCAGGGTGTCGCTGGGGTTCGGTGTGCAAATGCACCCGCTGGAACAGACACAACAGCAACAGCGCGACAAATACCAGCGCTGCACAAGCATAAGCCGTGCGCCAATGGCTGAGGGTGGATATGCCCACCATGAAGGTCGGTGCCACAGCCCAACCCAAATTACCTGTCAGCCCATGGGTGCTGAAGGCATGCCCCAATCGCTGTTCAGAAACGCGGTTGTTCAATATGGTGAAGTCGACCGGGTGAAAGGTGCAGTTGCCCAAACCAAACAAAATGGCCGAGCACATCAAACCACCATAACCCTGGGCTTGGGTCACGCTGGCGCAGGCCAAAGCCAGCATCACCAGAGACACATACAAAACAGGGCGCGCTCCAAAGTGATCGACGCAGAACCCCGACAGGGCCTGGCCAACACCTGAGACCACAAAGAACACCGACATCAACAACCCCAGCTCGGCATAACCCAAACCAAAATCTTGCATGAAAGCCGGAAACATCAAGGGCAGCAGCAGATGCGAAAAATGCGAGCTGGCATGAACCAAGCCCACCAAACCCATCACCTGGGCGTCTTGCCGCCAAGGCACGGTGTGAGAGCTTTCAAGGGTGGTTGACATGGCCCATCACTTGGCGGAAGCGCCAGACAATTGAATCACTTCGGTCAAGCGTTCAGCATCGCGGCGGATGCGCGCTTCAAACTGTGCTGAGCTGCCCCCACCCACGCTGCCGCCGGCGGTCTGGATCACCTCGATCACCGATGGGTCTTTTAAGGCCTTGAGGGTCTCGGCATGCAAGCGCGCCACCACCTCTGGGGGCGTGCGTGAGGGGGCGAGCAAGCCAAACCAACCCACCAACTCAAAGTCAGGCAGCCCCATGGCCTCGGCCACCGTGGGCACATCGGGCAGCAGGGGTGAGCGTTTGGTCGAAGTGACTGCCAGGGCCTTGAGCTTGCCGGTTTTCACGTGCTGAAGTGCCACGGGAAGGTTGACAAAACCCACTTGCAAAATCCCCCCCAAATGGTCGACCACGGCCTGCGCATTGCCTTGGTAAGAAATGTGGGTGATCTTGGCACCCGTTTTCACCGCCAACAACTCTGCCGACAAAAAGCCCGAACTCCCCACCCCTGGGGTCCCATGGTTGAAAACACCCGGTTGTGATTTGATGAGTTGCACCAACTCACGCATAGTGTTCACCGGCACGCTGGGGTGCACCGTGACCACGTTGAGCATTTCTGCCACCTCAATGATGGGGGCAAAGTCTCTGGTGGGGTTGAAGGGCAAGTTGGCGAACAACAAGGGGTTGGTGGCCAGGGTGATCCCGTTGATCAACAAGGTGTGGCCATCGGGGGCCGATTTGGCCACCCAGTCGGTGCCAATATTGGTGGCAGCGCCAGGCTTGTACTCCACCACCACTGGTTTGCCCAAACTTTCTTGCAATTTGTTGGCAATGGCGCGGGCAAAAATATCGGAGGTGCCGCCTGGCGTGGCAGGGACAATGATTTTGACGGGCTTGCTCGGGAATGGGGACTGAGCCCCAGCCGTACCGCTGTGCAGACTGGCCCACAAGCCCATGACACACAAAGCACCCCATAAACGTCTGCGCATAGCGATCTCGGTTGAGTGAATCAAAAAAGCCCTGGTTCGCACCAGGGCTCCATCTCGCTCAGTTTATCCGCAAGCCAACCCCCGTCTCGGGGGCCGCCAGACCGCCTGCGGGTCAGGGGACGGACTTGGGATCTTTGGGCGCATCCTGGGGGGTGAATTTGAACTCCCCAGGAAAGCGAACCGGGTCCACCGAAATGGCCACCACTTGCTGGGGCAAAAACTTGCCCTCCAACAGCAGTTTGGACAAGGGGTTTTCAATCCGCTGCTGTATGGCCCGCTTGAGGGGGCGCGCGCCATACACCGGATCGAAGCCCACTTTGGCCAGTTCGGCCAATGCAGCGGCAGACACCTCCAAATGCAAGTCCATGTGGGCCAAGCGCTGCGCCAAGAAATCGAGTTGAATTTGGGCAATGCGCGCAATGTGGCTGGCGTCGAGCGAGTGGAAAACCACGGTTTCATCGATGCGGTTGAGAAACTCGGGCCTGAAATGGTTTTTCAACTCTTCCCACACCGCGTCTTTGATCTCTGCGTTGTCACGCCCGACCATGCTTTGGATCATGGGTGAGCCAATGTTCGAGGTCATCACGATGACGGTATTTTTAAAGTCCACCGTTCGGCCTTGACCATCGGTTAAACGCCCATCGTCGAGCACCTGCAACAAAATATTGAACACATCGGGGTGGGCTTTCTCCACCTCGTCGAGCAAGATCACGCTGTAGGGCTTGCGCCGAACGGCCTCGGTGAGATAGCCGCCCTCGTCATAGCCCACATAACCCGGGGGCGCACCAATCATGCGGCTCACCGAGTGCTTCTCCATGAATTCACTCATGTCGATGCGGATCAGGTGGTCTTCGCTGTCAAACAAAAAGGCCGCCAAAGCTTTGCACAACTCTGTTTTACCGACCCCGGTGGGGCCCAAAAACAGGAATGATCCGGTGGGTCGGTTCGGGTCCCCCAAACCGGCGCGGGAGCGGCGAATGGCGTTGGCCACGGCCGAGATGCCCTCCTCTTGGCCAACCACCCGCTGGTGCAAGGGCTCTTCCATCAGCAACAACTTGTCACGCTCGCCTTGCATCAATTTGGACACCGGGATGCCGGTGGCACGGGCCACCACTTCGGCGATTTCTTCGGCGCCGACCTGGGTGCGCAGCAAACGCGGTTTGCCACTGTCGCTGGACTTCTTGGCCTCTTTGGCTTGCGCTTCCCTGAGTCGTTTTTCCAGCTCTGGCAATTTGCCGTACTGAAGTTCGGCCACTTGGTTGAACTCGCCTTTGCGGGTCAATTCATCGATGCGAAAGCGCATCCGGTCGATTTCTTCTTTGATGAGCGCGCTGCCCTGGGCATTGGATTTTTCTGATTTCCAAATTTCTTCCAAGTCGGCGTATTCCTTGCCGAGCTTGACCACTTCCTCCTCCAACAAAGCCAGGCGCTTTTGCGAGGCATCGTCCTTTTCTTTTCGCACCGCCTCGCGCTCAATCTTGAGTTGAATCAAGCGCCGATCCAATTTATCCATCACCTCGGGTTTGGAATCAATTTCAATTTTGATTTTCGCCGCCGCCTCGTCAATCAGGTCGATGGCCTTGTCGGGCAAGAAGCGATCGGTGATGTAGCGGTGAGACAGTTCAGCGGCCGCGACGATTGCGGGGTCGGTGATTTCTACGCCGTGGTGCACCTCGTAGCGCTCTTGCAAACCACGCAAGATGGCGATTGTGGCCTCGACCGTGGGCTCGCCCACGATGATCTTTTGAAAGCGCCGCTCCAAGGCCGCATCCTTTTCGATGAATTTGCGGTATTCATCCAAGGTGGTGGCGCCCACACAATGCAATTCACCCCGGGCCAAAGCCGGCTTGAGCATATTACCGGCGTCCATCGCGCCTTCGGCCTTGCCCGCGCCCACCATGGTGTGCAACTCATCAATGAACACAATGTTTTGGCCCTCATCTTGGGCCAACTCCTTGAGCACCGACTTCAAACGCTCTTCAAACTCACCGCGAAATTTGGCACCGGCCAAGAGCGATGCCATGTCCAATGACAAAACCTTCTTGCCTTTGAGCGAGTCAGGCACCTCACCCGCCACGATGCGCTGCGCCAAGCCTTCCACAATCGCCGTCTTGCCCACCCCCGGCTCACCGATCAACACCGGGTTGTTTTTGCTGCGCCGCTGCAAGACTTGGATGGCACGGCGTATTTCGTCGTCACGGCCAATCACCGGATCCAACTTGCCGGCTCGGGCGCGTTCGGTCAAATCCACACAATATTTTTTCAACGACTCGCGCTGGCCCTCTGCATCGGCGCTTTGCACCGGCGCACCACCGCGCACAGCCTCAATCGCAACCTCTAAGCTGGCACGGGCCAGACCATGCTTGCGCACCAATTGACCCGCCTCCCCTTTGTGATCGGCCAAGGCCAGAAAAAACAGTTCACCGGCGATGTACTGGTCCTTGCGCTTGAGGCCTTCTTTTTCAGCCGCTTGGATCAAACCCACCAACTCGCGCCCCACCTGCACCTGATCTTGACCCTGAACTTGCGGGTAACGTGCCATCATTTGTTGGGCGTCTTGCAACAAGGCGGGCACCGCCACGCCTGCGCGCATCAACAGCGATTGAGGTCCATCGGTTTGGCGCAACATGGCGACCATCAAGTGGGCCGGCTCAATATAGGCTTGGTCAGCGCCCAACACCAAAGTTTGGGCGTCCGACAATGCTTCTTGAAACTTGGTGGTGAGCTTTTCGACACGCATGGCTTTTCCCGTCAATGTTGTAGTGAGCCGCATTTTGGGTTGCCGCGCCAGATTTCAAGCGACACCATGCGGCCGCTCGACCCAAAGACTTGATCCAAATCAATCAAATGGCTTGGCGGGGCACTTCAATGCCCCAGCGCGCCAGCGCATCGTCATCGCTGACCCGGGCATCGACCCAACGCGCTCCATTCGGTGTTTGCTCTTTTTTCCAAAAAGGGGCTTGGGTCTTGAGATAGTCGATCAAAAATTCACAGGCTTGGAAACTTTGCCCCCGGTGGGCCGAGGTCACGCCGACCCACACAATTTGATCCCCGGGCATCAGTTCGCCAATGCGGTGAATGATGCGAGCTGCGTGGATATCAAATCGGTCCTGGGCTTGGTTCAACATGGCCATGATGGCTTTTTCAGTCATGCCCGGGTAATGCTCCAAGGCCATGGCCGACACAGCCTGGCCATCGCTTTGGCTGCGCACCGTGCCCAAAAAACTGCACACCGCCCCCACCCGTTCATCTTGTGCACGCAAGGCTTGGTGCTCTTGCCCAATGTCAAAGTCTTCGTTTTGAATGGACACCGACAAAGACGCCATCTTCAGCCCCCCGTCACCGGCGGAAAAAAAGCCACCTCATCGCCATCGCTCAAGGCCGCAGCCTCGGTGCAGGCAACCTGGTTGAGGGCGGCGCGCACCGCTTTGTGGGGTGCCAAGGCTTCAGCGTGTTGGGGGCTGATCCCCATCAGTTCAAGGCGCAATTGGCCCACCTGGGCGGCCTGGGTTTGAACCGTTTCCTGTCCTGTGCCAATGGCTTCCCGGACAGAGGCAAAGTAACGCAAATGAATCTTCATGACAACCAATGCGAAAAAGGCCAGTAAGGCACCAAGTCACCCTGGCAGAGCACTTGCCCTGGGGCCACATCGACCAAGCCGTCACCCCACACCGCCGAGGTCAACACCCCCGAGCTTTGGTTGGGAAAGAGATCCAATCCACCATGGCCATTGCGGCGCACGCGCAAAAACTCACGCCGCTTGTCGGGCCTGGGCCAATCGAAATGGATGGGCAATTGGTAGGGGGCAGTGTCGCGTTCCACGCCACCCTGCAAGGCCAGCAAAAACGGCCTGACCACACACAAATAGGTGACAAAACTCGACACCGGGTTGCCAGGCAGGCCCAAGAAGAAGCATGGCGGCTGAGGGGTGACTGAAGAAGGTTTGTTGATCCAACCAAAGGCCAAGGGTTTGCCAGGCTTCATGGCGATTTGCCACACGTTCAACACACCCAAGGCCTGGACGGCGGGCTTGACGTGGTCCTCCTCGCCCACCGAGACGCCACCACTGCTGAGAATCAGGTCGTGCTCAACGCTGGCTTGACCCAACACATCCATGGTGGCCTGAAGTTGATCGGGCACGATGCCCAGATCGGTGACTTCACAGCCCGCTCTTTGCAGCAAGGCGCGTAGAAAAAACCGATTGGAGTTGTAAATCGTGCCAGGCTTCATGTCGGCCGGTGCCACACGGCCTGGCATGATGAGTTCGTCGCCCGTGGAGAGCAAAGCGACACGGGGTTTGCGCACCACCGCCAACTCGGCCCGGCCAATGCTGGCGGCCAAACCCAACTCCGCCGGTTGAAGGCGGCAACCTTTGGGCAAAATCACGGTCCCCAGGGAAACATCTTCTCCGGCACGGCGTATCCACTGACCTTTGCTGACCGTTTGGTTGATGGTGATGATCTCGGGTTGGGCCGGGTCCACGCTCACATGCTCTTGCATCACCACCGCATCCGCACCCGGAGGGATGGGCGCACCTGTGAAAATGCGCGCTGCCTCACCAGGGAGAAGGGCCTGGCCATGGCTGCCCGCTGGGATGCGTTGGGTGACGCGCAAGCTGCTGCCCACTGGGTGCACATCGCTGGAGCGCACGGCATACCCGTCCATCGAGCTGTTGTCCAGTGCGGGCACGGCCAATTCAGAAACCACATCTTCGGACAGCATGCGCCCATCGGCGTCCCAAGTGGCCACCGTCTCCACCGAGGTCAAACTTTGCACGTGCGACAGCATGGTGTCGAGCGCATCGTCCAGGGACATCAGGGGTTTGGCGGTTGAACTCATGGATTGACCAAAGGCGATTGGTAGACAAAACGATCTTGGTGTTGAATCAACCAATCCGCAACCCTTTGTGGGTCATTCAGATCCAACACATCCAAGTTGGTGGGCTGGGGCAAGGCCTGGGGCTCATCGGTGGCGATGGCCACAATGAAATCATCATGGGGATAGCGCACTGCTTTGCCCGTGCACGGCCGCCACACTTCCATTTTGAGCAAATCGCTGTCTTTGAATCCCTCAACCAAGACCCAATCAACGCCTGTGTAGAGTTCTGCGATCAAGTGGTGTGGGCTGAGCGTGGCTTGCTGTTCAAACTGTCGCTGTAACACCAAGCGTTGGTGGCTGGCCACCACCACCTCGAAGGCACCGGCTTCGCGGTGCCGCCAACTGTCTTTGCCGGGTTGATCGACATCAAAGGAATGGTGGGCGTGTTTGACCACCGATACCCGAAGCCCACGCGCTTTCAAGTGACCGATCAATTTTTCCACCAGGCCCGTTTTACCCGCACCGGACTCACCCGCAAAGCCAATCACTTTCATGGGTGTTGTGGGCGCATCCATCATGCCTTGGCCTCACAGTGCTCTTGGATATAGGCCTTGACCAAATTCACATCGGGCGCCATCACACTGACCCGTTGCGGCCGCTCCGACAAGTCCAAAAATGCGGGTGGGCATGGCGGTGCATGGCCCAGGGCTGACTCAATGGTGTCGGCAAATTTGATCGGCAAGGCGGTCTCCAGCACCACCATGGGCACACCGTCGCGCACATGCTCGCGGGCCACCTTCAATCCATCGGCCGTGTGGGTGTCAATGATTTGGCCAAACCTGCGGTAGGTGTCTTGGATGGTGCGCAATCGGTCTGGGTGACTGCTGCGACCACTGACAAAACCATGCTGGGTCGCGGCCAACGCAAACAAGGGGTCTGAAGAGAGGTCAAAGCGGCCCGCACTGGACAGCGCATCCTGGAACAACCGACGAACGCGTTGGGCATCGCCGTCAAGCAAATCATGCACAAAGCGCTCGAAGTTGCTGGCTTTGGAAATGTCCATCGATGGGCTGGACGTTTCATGCGTTTGCGCGCTGCTGCGCACCTGATAAACACCCGTTTTGAAAAACACATCCAGGACATCGTTTTCATTGGTGGCCACCACCAGTTGGTCAATGGGCAAGCCCATCGAGCGGGCCACATGCCCGGCACACACGTTGCCGAAATTGCCACTGGGCACGGTGAAGCTCACCCGTTGGCCTGGCTGATCGGTGGCTTGAAAGTAACCCGCAAAGTAATACACCACTTGGGCCAGCAGGCGCGCCCAATTGATGGAGTTGACCGTTCCAATGCGGTACTTGCGCTTGAAGTCGTGATCGCCAGAGACGGCCTTGACCAGGTCTTGGCAATCATCGAACACCCCTTCAATGGCGATGTTGTGGATGTTGGGGTCTTGCAGGCTGAACATCTGGGCCTGCTGAAATCGACTCATGCGCCCATGCGGGCTGGTCATGAAGACCTGCACGCCTTTTTTACCGCGCATGGCGTATTCGGCCGCACTGCCGGTGTCACCCGAGGTGGCACCCAAAATATTGAGCTCCTCGCCCCGGCGTGCCAACTCATATTCAAACAAATGGCCCAGCAGCTGCATGGCCATGTCTTTGAACGCCAAGGTGGGGCCGTTCGAGAGGGCCAGGACAAACATGCCTGGCTCCAAGGGTCGCAAAGGTGTGATGGCGGTGGTGCCAAACACTTTAGCCGTGTAGGTTTTTTGGCACAAAGACAGCAGGTCCGCTGGCGGTATGTCGTCGATGTAAAGCGACAAAATCTCAAAAGCCAGTTGCGCGTAACCCTGCTGGGCATAAACGCCGCGCCACTGCTCCAGGGTTTGCGCGCTGATGCGCGGATAAGCCACTGGCAAATACAAACCACCGTCGGGTGCCAAGCCTTCCAGCAAGATGTCGCAAAAGCGCCTTTGCTCGGGGTCTCCGCGGGTCGACAAATAGCGCATCAGTTGAGCTCTTCTTTGCGGATGCGCACCACTGGCGCCAAAACCGTGTCCAAAGCCTGCATCTGCTCAATGGCCAAGTTCATGGCCGACTCCACACAAGCGTGGGTGAGGATGATGAGATCGGTTTGGTTTTGCACTTCACCGGCTGGGCGCTGCAACACCGCATCGATGCTGATCGACGCTTGGGCCAAGATGCCTGTCAAACGCGCCAGCACACCGGCTTGGTCCGCCACCCGCAAGCGCAGGTAGTAGCTGGTGACCACCTCTGACATCGGCAAAACCGGGATATTGCGAATCGCATCGGGTTGAAACGCCAAGTGGGGAACGCGGTGCAAGGGGTCTGCGGTGTGCAAACGGGTGATGTCGACCAAATCGGCGATCACCGAACTGGCCGTGGGTTCGCTGCCCGCGCCCTTGCCGTAATACAAAGTGGTGCCCACCGCATCGGCCTGCACCATGACCGCATTCATGGCCCCTTCGACATTGGCGATCAAACGTTTGGTCGGCACCAAACAGGGGTGCACCCGCAACTCCACACCGGACTTGACGCGCTTGGTGATGCCCAGCAACTTGATGCGGTACCCCATTTGCTCTGCATAGGTGATGTCTTTGGACTCCAAATGGGTGATGCCCTCAATGTAGGCCTTGTCAAACTGCACCCGAATGCCAAAAGCAATGGCCGACATCAAGGTGGCTTTGTGTGCGGCATCCACGCCTTCAATGTCAAATGTCGGGTCGGCCTCGGCATATCCCAGCGCCTGGGCTTGCTTCAAAACGGCGTCAAAGGGCAGGCCTTTGTCACGCATCTCCGACAAGATGAAATTGGTCGTGCCATTGATGATGCCCGCAATCCACTGGATGCGGTTGGCCGTCAAACCCTCGCGCAGGGCTTTGATGATGGGAATGCCCCCCGCCACCGCTGCCTCGAAAGCCACGATGACGCCCTTGCGGTGCGCCGCTTCAAAAATCTCTGTGCCATGCACCGCCAGCAAGGCTTTGTTGGCGGTGACCACATGCTTGCCCGCCTCAATCGCGGACATGACCAACTCGCGGGCAATGCCATAGCCGCCAATGAGTTCCACCACGATGTCAATCTCGGGGTTGGCCACCACCGCTCGGGCGTCGTTGACCACGGTCACACCGGGCCCCACAATTTCGCGGGCACGTGCGGTGTCCAAGTCCGCCACCATAGCAATTTCAATGCCCCGCCCTGCACGGCTTTGAATTTCCTCTTGGTTGCGCAACAGCACTTCAAACGTGCCTTTGCCCACGGTCCCAATGCCCAGCAGACCCACTTGAATCGGTTTCATGATGCGTGACGCTTTCTGTATTGGGTCAAAAAGGTGGCAATCCGCCCAATGGCTTCTCGCAAATCGTCCTCATGGGGGAGAAAAACGATGCGAAAGTGATCGGGGGTTGGCCAATTGAAGCCTGTGCCTTGGACCAGCAAGACTTTGGTCTCTTGCAGCAACTCCTGAATGAAAAGTTGATCGTCCTCGATGGGGTAGATGCGCCGGTCCAATTTGGGAAACATGTACAAGGCAGCACTGGGTTTGACGCAGCTCACCCCTTCAATGGCGGTGATGAGTTCATAAGCCAAATCGCGTTGGCGGCGCAAACGCCCACCTTCCTTGACCAAATCATTGATGCTTTGGTACCCGCCCAACGCGGTTTGGATCGCCGACTGGCCGGGCACATTGGCGCACAAGCGCATCGAGGACAGCATGTTCAGCCCTTCGATGTAGTCCTGTGCGGGTTTTTTGTCGCCCGAAACCACCATCCAACCCGCCCGGTAACCGCACGAACGGTAACTTTTGGACAAGGAGTTGAAGGTCAAGGTCAGCACATCGGTGGACAAGCTGGCCAAGGCGGTGTGGTGGTGCCCGTCATACAGCACTTTGTCGTAAACCTCATCGGCAAAAATCACCAAGCCATGCTGGCGGGCCAAATCGACGATGCCTTGCAACAAGGCATCTGAATACAAGGCGCCGGTGGGGTTGTTGGGGTTGATCACCACAATGCCCTTGGTGTGTGGCGTGATTTTGGCGCGGATGTCGTCCAAATCGGGCATCCAGCCGTTGGCTTCATCGCACATGTAGTGCACAGGTGTTCCGCCTGACAAACTCACGGCAGCCGTCCACAAGGGATAGTCAGGGGCCGGCAACAGCAATTCATCCCCGTTGTTGAGCAAGCCATTGGTGGCCATGACAATCAATTCGCTGGCCCCATTGCCCAAATAAATATCTTCCAGCGTCACCCCTTTGATGCCTTGCTGTTGGGTGTAATGCATGACCGCTTTGCGCGCAGAAAAAATGCCCTTGCTGTCCGAATAGGCCGCAGCGCTGGGCAAGTTGCGGATCATGTCTTGCTGAATTTCCTCCGGGGCATCAAAACCAAACACGGCCAGGTTGCCAATGTTGAGTTTGATGATTTTTTGCCCCTCTTCCTCCATTTGCCGTGCACGGTCGAGCACTGGCCCGCGAATGTCATAACAAACGTTGGACAGTTTTTCCGATTTGGCAATGGTTCTCAATGGGGCTCCCGCTGGCCAGACGTGGCTAAAACCTATAATTTGACCATACTTCCACCCCTGAGCCCCGATGAAACTTCAACCCGATCGCATGGATGTCTTGGCCGTCACTGGCTATGGAGACGGTTGGATCGCCATCAATGGGGACAAAGTCGAGCACAGCGTGATCATCAGCTCCAAAGGGGCCCGTTTGGCTTGGCCCTGTGAACACCCCGACGAATTGGGTCCAGCGCATTTTCAAGCGGTCTGCGATCTGGGCGTGGAAATGCTGATTTTTGGCAGTGGTCGGCGCTTGCAATTTCCTCCGCCCCAATGCCTACAAAGTTTGATGCAACAGGGATTGGGCATCGAAACCATGGACACCCAAGCGGCTTGCCGCACCTACAACATTTTGGCGGGCGAGGGGCGGCATGTCGCCGCCGCTTTAATCGTCCAAAGGCCTGCCTGAGACTCAGGGTCTGCCCTTGGGGGAAAAGGCGTTAAAATTGAAAGCTGCGGTACCTGTGCCAAACATGACAGTTGGCCGGTTGATGTGTCACCACGCTGCTGCCCCACTGTCTCAAGAGATCAAGAAATCATGGCGATCGTTGTCAACAAACCCCTCCCTGAATTTGAAGCGAATGCCACCGGGGGGCTCAAAGTCTCCAACACATCTCACCATGGACAAATGGTGATTTTGTACTTTTACCCCAAAGACAACACCCCTGGCTGCACCACTGAGGCCATGCAGTTTCGCGACAAATACAAAGACTTCGCCAAAGCTGGTGCGGTGATTTTTGGCGTTTCCCGTGACAACATGAAATCCCACGACGATTTCAAGACCAAACTGGAACTCCCATTTGAATTGATCGCCGACACCGAGGAAAAAATGTGCCACATGTTTGGTGTGGTGAAAAACAAAATCATGTACGGCAAAAAGGTCAAGGGCATTGAGCGCAGCACATTTTTGATTGGCGCCGATGGTTTGCTCAAGCAAGAATGGCGTGGCCTCAAAGTGCCGGGCCACATTGACGAGGTTTTGAAATCTGTCAAAGCGCTCAAAAAAGCCGAAAAGACAGCTTGATGCCGTCTGCTTTTCGAATCAAATCCGTTAGAACCACTTAGACGGCGAGCCGCCTTGGAGCCCGTTTTTGCCCTTGCACTTGACACCAGCCGCCAGCTTCATCTGGCGGCTTTTTCGCTTCTGAATCACCCCTTCCACCATAACAACGCCCTCTGATCATGCCGCTACCCCCGCCCCCAGGCAAACGCGCCGCCCTGCTCCGCACCGAGAACATGGACACGGCATCTGCCAACCCTTCGACCACAGCGTGGTCACAGCAGCGCCATGACAAGCACAAACGCACGGCACCGCCATCGGCGCAAGGGAATACAAACGAGGCATCCCCAGTGGTCCTGTATTTGGACCCACCGCAGTCCAAGCCCATCAGCCCCATCACCCACAAGCCCGCTGCGCCCACCAAGGCGCAACCCAAACCCAAGAAAAAAGTCCCCACGGGTCCGGCCAAACTTTTTGTGCTGGACACCAACGTGCTGATGCACGACCCCATGTGCTTGTTCCGATTTGAAGAGCACGATGTTTTTCTGCCCATGATTGTTTTAGAGGAACTCGATGGGCACAAGAAAGGCATGACCGAAGTGGCCCGCAACGCGCGCCAAACCAGCCGCAGCCTGGACAGTTTGGCGGCCCACCCCGGTGCGGACATGGCAGTGGGTTTGGCGCTCAACAGCACAGGGCACAAAGAGGTGGGTGGGCGTTTGTTTTTCCAAACCAGCCACCTCGAAGTCTCTTTGCCCAGCAGCCTGCCCCAAGGCAAAGCTGACAACCAAATCCTGGGGGTGGTCGAGGCCTTGCGCAAATTGCATGCGCCGCGCGAAGTGGTGTTGGTGTCGAAAGACATCAACATGCGGGTCAAAGCCCGTGCCTTGGGCTTGGCGGCCGAGGACTACCAAAACGACAAAACCCTTGAAGATGGCGATTTGCTTTACTCGGGCGCTTTGAGCCTGAGCGAGGATTTTTGGGTCAAGCACGCCAAAAACATTGAAAGCTGGCAAAGCGCCAGCCACACCTTCTACCGGGTCAGTGGCCCCATCGTGCCGAGTTTGCACATCAACCAGTTCGTTTACTTTGAGTCCCCGGGCGAGCCGAGCATGTACGCCCGGGTCACCGAGGTGCGGGGCAAAACCGCCACCCTCAAAACCTTGAAAGACTTCACCCATCCGAAAAATGCGGTGTGGGGCATCAATGCGCGTAACCGCGAGCAAAACTTTGCTGTCAACCTGTTGATGGACCCCGAGATCGACTTTGTCACCCTGACCGGCACCGCCGGCACCGGCAAAACCTTGCTGGCGCTGGCCACTGGCCTGACCCAGGTGCTCGACGAGCGCCGTTACACCGAGATCATCATGACCCGCGCCACCGTCAGTGTGGGCGAAGACATTGGCTTTTTACCTGGCACCGAGGAAGAAAAAATGGGCCCTTGGATGGGCGCCTTGGACGACAACCTGGAAGCCCTGGCCAAAACCGAAACCTCGGCGGGTGAGTGGGGCCGCGCAGCGACCAATGAATTGATCCGCAGCCGCATCAAGATCAAGAGCATGAACTTCATGCGCGGGCGCACCTTCATGAACAAAATCGTGATCATCGATGAGGCGCAGAACTTGACCCCCAAGCAAATGAAAACCCTGATCACCCGTGCCGGTCCTGGCACCAAAATCATTTGCATGGGCAATTTGGCCCAAATCGATACCCCTTACCTGACGGAAGGCTCGTCGGGTCTGACCTTTGCCGTGGATCGTTTCAAAGGTTGGCCCCACGGCGGACACATCACCCTGGCCCGTGGTGAACGCTCTCGCTTGGCCGACTTTGCCAGCGACGCGCTCTGATGCGCCCCGGCGACTTCAATAGTCGCCGTTGGAGCTGGCCGCGTAAGACTCGAATTTGGTGATGTGCTTGAGGAAGGTCAGCTTGACCGTGCCGGTGGGGCCATTGCGCTGCTTGGCGATGATGACCTCGGCCACACCCGGCTCTTTGGAGTCCTTGTTGTAATAGTCATCGCGGTAAATGAACATGATGACGTCGGCATCTTGCTCGATCGCACCGGACTCGCGCAAGTCGCTCATCATGGGCCGCTTGTCGGTTCGGGTCTCCACACTGCGGTTGAGCTGCGACAAAGCCAACACCGGGCATTGCAACTCTTTGGCCAGCATTTTTAAACCGCGCGAAATCTCACCCAGTTCGGTGGCCCGGTTATCGGATTCGTTGCTCGAGCCCGACATCAGCTGCAAATAATCGACCACGATCAGGCCCATCTTGCCGCACTGGCGCGCCAGCCGTCGGGCATTGGCGCGCAGCTCACTGGTGTTCAGGCCTGGCGTCTCATCAATGTGCAAGGACACATCGCGCAAACGTTCAATGGCTTCGGTCAAGCGCGGCCACTCCTCGTCGGTCAGTTTGCCGGTGCGCAAATGGGTTTGGTCAATGCGGCCGATGGAGCCCACAATGCGCACCGCCAACTGGCTGGCGCCCATCTCCATGGAGAACACCGCCACCGGCAATTGCTCTTGCAAAGCCACATGCTCGGCGATGTTGATGGCCAAAGCCGTTTTGCCCATGGAGGGGCGGGCCGCCAACACCACCAAATCGCCGGGCTGCAAGCCCGAGGTCATGCGGTCAAAATCATAAAAACCAGTGGGCACGCCAGTGATGTCGTTCGGGTTGTCGGCCATCTCTTGGACACGGTCCATCAAGCTCACGACCAAGGTGTTCATGGCCTGAAAGCCTTGGCGCATGCGCGAACCCTCTTCGCCAATGCTGAACACTTTTTGTTCGGCCTCATCGAGGATTTGCGAAACCTGCTTGCCTTGTGGGTTAAAGGCCTGGGTGGCGATTTCATCGCTGACCGACACCAGTTTGCGCAGAATCGAACGCTCGCGCACGATTTCCGCATAGCGGCGGATGTTGCTGGCACTGGGCACATACTGGGCCAAGGCGTTGAGGTAAGCCAAGCCCCCAACCTCCTCGGCCTTGCCCACCCCTTGCAAATGCTCAAACACGGTGATCACATCGGCCGGCCGACTGGTGTTGATCAACGCGGTCAAAGACGCAAAAATTTGGCGGTGCTCGTAGCGGTAAAAATCGCCATCCTGCAGCATGTCGCCAATCCGGTCCCAGGCCGAGTTGTCCAACAAAAGCCCACCCAACACACTGGACTCGGCTTCGATGGAGTGCGGCGGAATGCGCAGCTGTGCGACTTGCCGGTCCTTGCTGGACAGTTCTTCGATGCTGGAAAAAACAGCTGACATGAAATTCCTTCTAAAGCACGATCGTAAAGCCAGTGTGTCGCGCTGTCACGGCACAAGTCTGTGCATAAGTGGTGCACAGACGGGGGACAAGCCAAGCCCAGAACCCGAAAGTATGCACACTGTGGCGCCCCATGCCCACGAATACCCGCGAGTCATCAAAACATCTGTCTTGACACACATCGGAGCGCCAAAAGTGCAAAAGCCGTTGCAAGCAACGGCTTTTGCGGGGCTGTTCGGTCAGATCAGGCGGTTTCGCCGTACACCGAAACGTTGACTTCCACCACCACATCGGTGTGCAAAGACACGCTCACCGCCGAGTCACCCACCACCTTGATGGGGCCATGGGGCATGCGCACCTGGGCCTTGGTGAGGGCGTAGCCCGCTTTGATCAACTCTTCAGCAATGTCGAAATTGGTCACCGAACCAAACAAGCGGCCATCCACACCGGCCTTTTGGGTCAGCTTGACGGTGGTACCCGCCAGTTTTTCCCCCGCCGCTTGGGCTTGGGCCAGCTTTTCAGCGGCGGCCTTTTCCAGATCAGCGCGACGCACTTCAAACTCCTTGATGGCGTCTGCTGTGGCGCGGCGAGCGCGGCCTGAAGGGATCAAAAAGTTGCGGGCATAACCGTCTTTGACTTTGACGACTTCACCCAGATTGCCAAGGTTCACCACCTTGTCGAGCAATATGATTTGCATGTTGTGACCCCTTAGATTTTGTGTTGGTCGCTGTAGGGCAACATGGCCAAAAAGCGGGCGCGCTTGATGGCGGTGTTGAGCTGGCGCTGGTAAATGGCCCGGGTGCCGGTCAGGCGCGCGGGGATGATTTTTCCGTTTTCGGCAATGAAGTCGCGCAAGGTGTCGACATCTTTGTAATCAATTTCTTCCACGCCGGCAACCGTGAAGCGGCAAAAGCGTTTGCGCTTGAACAGCAGGGACTGGGTGTTGCGCTTGGGGCGCTTGTCTTTGTTGAATTTCTTGAACGTGGCCATGGCTTGGGCCTCCTATGTGTTGGGCTGAAAATCTTGCAAATGAAAAACAGGGTGCTTGGCGTTGCGGGTGGTGGCCAAAAAGCCTTTGAACAACCAACAACTGTCGAGGGCTTGGTGGCCAATGCGCTCGGCCATCAGGCCCACCGCAATGGTTTTCACAGAGGTTTTGACGGTTCGCGGGGTTCCGGCTTCTTGCTGTTCAGACTCGTGTTCGAGTCGAAGCTCCAAAACTGGCAATCCCGCTGGGGTGTACCGCAAAGGACTGACCTCTGCGATGCGTGCCGACAAAACCAACTGGTTCACACCCAGCCGCTCAACCTCAGGCAGAAAAGTCCGCTTGCTGGGCCTTGCGGGCCTCTTCGCGCTCGACACTCTTCATCATCGAGGAAGGACCGGTATCGGCCTTCTTCTTTTGAACGGTGAGGTGGCGCAGCACAGCGTCATTGAACTTGAAGGCATGCTCAATCTCGGCCATCACCGCTTGGCTGGCTTCGATGTTGATGCACAGGTAATGCGCCTTGGCCAGTTTGTTGATCATGTAAGTCAGCTGACGCCGACCCCAGTCCTCAACCCGGTGGATCACGCCGCCGCCAGCGGTGATCATGCCTTTGTAGCGCTCCATCATGGCGGGAACTTGTTCGCTCTGATCCGGATGGATGAGCAAGATGATTTCATAATGACGCATGCAGACTCCTTGTGGATGAAGCCGCCCCCAGCGTCTGATGGGGTGCAGCAAGGGAAACCAAAGATTATAGGCGAATGCGGCTCAGGTCACGCCAGACCTGGGCGCAGACGGGTTTTGGGGCCACATTTTGCTCATCAAAATGCCCACGGCCAAACCCACGGGGACGCCAAACACACCCGCGCTGACCGGCGCCACACCCCACCAAAGCCCATCGCCGACACCCAGCCCGACACCCGCGAGCGCATGGGCGCTGATGTACCACAGCGCCAACAAGGTGCCCGACACCATGGCCCCAACGGCCCCCACCCGGCTGAACCCCGACCAGTACAGGCTCAGCAACAAGGTTGGAAAAAAGCAGGAAGCTGCCAGAGAAAAGGCACACGACACCCAAAACAAAATGTCCACCGGTCGATAAGTGGCCACCCAGGCGGCCACCAAAGCCACCAACATCAATAAAATTTTGGACAGCATCACCCGGCGAATGGGCGAGGCTTGGGGCGCCAGGGTTTGAAAATAAATATCGTGCGCCAAGGCGTTGGAGATGGTCAACAACAAACCGTCGGCGGTGGACAAGGCTGCGGCCAAGGCCCCGGCAGCAATGAGCCCCGTGAACACCGCTGAAATGCCCAAAATTTCAGGCGCCGCCAACACCAAATAGTCGGTGGCCAAGCGCACATCGGCCCACTGCACCCATCCATCTCCATTGTGGTCATGGAGGGTCAACAACGCCGGTTTTCGCAACCGCAATTGCTGCGCCCAATCGGGCAGCGCCGTCATGGCCGAACCGACCAAATCGGTCAACACCACCTCTTTGATCATCACCGCCAAACTCGATGCGCAAAGGTAAACAATGACCACCAAAAAGAGTGTCCAGACCATCGATTGTTGGGCTTGCCGTGCCGTGGGGGTGGTCAATGAGCGCATCAAGACATGGGGCAAAGAAGCCGTGCCCATCATGAAGCACAACACCAAACACAAGGTGTTGAGCAAGCCCGGGTTGCCGCTGGCACTGCCACGCTCAAAGCCAATCGGTCGCTGCAACTCTTGCTCCATGAGGCTGCGCTCCCGCTTCCAGCCCTGGACCAATTGCTGGCTGTCGCTGTCGTGCCAAACCGGGTTGGCTTCCAACCGTTGGATATCGCGCACGGGGCTGTTTTGCTGCTTGAGCTCTGCAATCTTGGCGCCCAGCACTTGCCGCTCGGCAGAACGGGCTTGATCGGGGGCCGCGATTTTGCGGTCCAAATCGGCCAGTCTTTCACGCATGATGGCCTTGGATTGGGCCTCCGCCGGATCGGCCTGGATGGCGCGCACCCGCTGGGCCATTGCCTCCAAGCCCACACTCGCTCCCCAGGAAGGCCAGACACTGCCGTGGACATGCCATGAAACGGCCACCGCCAAGGTCACCATGGTCGAGACAATGACCACGCATTGCAGCACTTGGGTCCAAGTCACTGCCCGCATGCCCCCCAAAAAAGAGCACAACAAGACCCCACCCAAAGCCAAAAAAACGCCCAACTCAAAGTTCATGCCAGACAGCATGGAGGCGACCAGGCCAATCGCATAAATTTGCGCCACCAAATAAACGCCAGAACACAAGATGGCGCCCGCAGCGCCCAGCCAGCGCACGGCCGAACTGTCCAGACGTTGGCCCAACAACTCCGGGATGGTGGTGGCACCGGACTGGTTGATTTTGCCGGCGAACAACATGCCCAACAAACAAAAACCGCCCGTCCAACCCAGGACATAGGCCAAGCCACCCGCGTGCACCCCATCGCCGACAAATCCGTCGGAAATCAGCAAGCCCGTGAGGCCCATGAAGGTGGCCGCAGACATCCAATCGGCGGCCGTGGCCATGCCATTGAAGGGTGCACCAATGCGACGCCCGGCCACGTAGTATTCGTCGGACAGGGTGGTTCGGCAAACCAAACCAATGGCGGCATAGCCCACAATCGACAACACCAAAAAGCACACATTGATGCTCGATTTGGAGACACCCCACGTTTCGGCCAGCCACAAGGTGAACGCCATCAGCAAGGCCACCAAACTGGCCCCTGCCACCATGCGCCAGCGCCAAGCCTCACCCATCAGGGCTCACCGGGTGTGTCGTGGCGAATGCCATGGACCCACCACAGCACCAGCACATAGGCCACTGGCATGGCCTGAGCCACCCACCAAAAATGCCGGCCAGATTGGTCGGGGGTGAACCAAACCCAGGTCAAAGCAGCCAGGGTGGCGAGCAAGGTCAAGCACACAGCCACCCCTTCACGGCGTCTCAGTGTCGATGCGGGGGTTTGGCCTTGGGCATTCACCCCTGGGTTTTAGCAGTTTTCCAAGCCCACAGGGCTGGGGTTGCCCCTAGGGTTCAGGCGGGCGCAGCCAAGGATTTCCAAGTTTGGATCACGCTATCGGGGTTGAGCGAGATGGAACTGATGCCTTTTTGGGCCAGCCACAGGGCAAAGTCGGCATGGTCGCTGGGCCCTTGGCCACAGATACCGACATATTTGCCAGCGGCGTGACAGGCATCAATGGCGCGCTCGAGCATGGCCAAAACCGCCGGGTCCCGTTCATCAAAGTCGGCCGCCAACAGGTCCAATCCCGAATCGCGGTCCAAACCCAAGGTGAGTTGGGTCAGGTCGTTGGAGCCGATGGAGAAACCGTCAAAAAATTGCAAAAAGTCGGCCGCCAAAATGGCGTTGCTGGGCACTTCGCACATCATGATCAACTTCAGATCATCTTGCCCGCGCTGCAACCCGTGCTGGGCCAACAACTGGGTCACGCGCTCGGCCTGCCCCAAGGTGCGCACAAACGGGACCATG
>CANFPJ010000021.1 GCA_947448885.1 Comamonadaceae bacterium | reverse complement strand
TTTAGATGCTTAAAATGCAAGGATGTTGAATCGCAGCACCCTTGCCAGCCTCCGCGAAGACCTGGGTCAGTACCCTGCTGTGGCCTTGCTGGGCCCGCGCCAGGCCGGTAAAACCACCATCGCGCACCAACTTGCGCATGCCGACCGAAGCGTGTATTTGGACATGGAGTCCGAGCTTGACCGGGCAAAACTGGCCTCCCCAGAGCTTTACTTGGGCGAACGTCTGGACCGCTTGGTGGTGATCGACGAGGTACATCGGGTGCCCGGCCTGTTCCCGGTGCTGCGTGGTTTGATCGACCGAGCCAGGCGGGAAGACCGTCGCAACGGTCTGTACCTGTTGCTGGGTTCAGCCTCGTTGGACTTGTTGCAACAAGCTGGGGAAAGCTTGGCTGGGCGTATCGCTTACCGAGAGCTCACCCCGTTTCACGCGCTCGAGCTTGCCGACAGCGAGCTCAATCGTTTGTGGCTGCATGGTGGCTTTCCCGACAGTCACCTGGCAAGCACAACCACTGCCAGTTTGAACTGGCGACAGGACTTTATCCGCACCTATGCCGAGCGCGATATCCCGCTCTTGGGCGGGCGTGTGGGTGCTGAGTCGGTGCGCCGACTGTGGGGCATGCTGGCGCACCAACAAGGCGGTTTGTTCAACGCATCAGTTCTGGCGCGCAGCTTGGCACTGGACATCAGAACCATCAACCGCTACATCGATTTGCTGGTGCAGATGTTTTTGCTGCGCCGTTTGCAGCCGTGGCATGCCAATTTGGGCAAGCGGCTGACCAAATCGCCCAAACTGTATGTGCGCGACAGCGGCTTGTTGCATGCGTTGCTGGGCCTGTCGGATGAAGAGACGCTGCTGGGTCATCCCGCTGTGGGTGCCAGCTGGGAGGGCTTCGTGCTGGAAAACCTGATCACTGCAGCTGGCCCCAACGCCAGCGCCCATTTCTACCGAACCAGCGCAGGGGCTGAAATCGATTTGCTGCTGCACTGGCCCCATGGCGAATGTTGGGCCATTGAAGTCAAGCGCAGCCTATCTCCCAAAGTTGAGCGGGGGTTTCACATCGCCTGCGAAGACCTCAAGCCCAGTCGTCAATTGGTGGTGTACCCCGGCAGCGACAGCTTTCCGCTGGGGCTAGCCACCCAAGCCGTGCCCCTGGGCGAGCTGTGTCGCCAACTGGCCAGCAAAGCCCACCCTTGACCAAGACACACGGGTGCACAAGGTGGACGGCCGGATATCGGTATCAGAGGGGTGTTGAACGGCGTGTTGAGCGCTCAAAGACCCGCTTCTTTTGACGGTGCCAAAGGCGCATGGGCAGCCAATATTGCTGCGGCCCGCGTCTGCCAGCCTTTACCGCTGGCGCGCCAACGCTGCAAAACATCCTCATCCAAGCGCAAAGTGGTGGGCACTTTGTGTTGGTCTTTCACGCTGCCAATCGGGCGGCCCCGCCATGCGGCTTTGGCCAAGGCCTTGCCTTCTTTGGCCGTGACAGGCACACCTGCCACCTGCCAAGTGCCGCGCAGCATGTCGGCCTCGGTCAACTCCGGTGCGTCATCCGGGTCGGTCCAAGGCTTGGCTGAATTTTTCGATTTCACGCTCATTGGCTTTCCTTAATGAAGCCCCAGTAAAAGCCTGTTGCCAGTCCGCAAAGCCAAACCCCTGTGAAGCAGGGTTTCGTGCCGTTTTGCAGGGTCAAACTCGATCTACATCGAATTAATTGTACATTTAATTAAATATAAATCTTATGCGGCTTAGGCTTGCAAAATGCCAGCCACCAAACCGCCAAGAGTTTCGCCGTTGATCTTGGACTCAAACCGCACCCGCACCCCTTCTGCTCGCAGGGCTTCAAAAAACCGCTTGGCGCTGTCAATTTTGAAGCGCTCATGGCCTTCAATGTCTGTGCGGTTGTCATAGCCTTTGGTCTCAACCACCAAATACAAGGCTTGAGGATCGCCTTGGCGGTGCACCGCATAGCCAAAGTCAGGGTTGTATTTGCCCAGCGGAGTGGGTATGTCGATGCGGGGCAATTTGGCAAACACCGTTACGCTGGCCAGTTGGGACTCGTCCACGGTGTCCCGTTCTATGTCGCTGTCCACCGGCATGATCGGCTCAGCGTACAAAGACAAGTCGCGGACAGCCTGGTTGTCAATGGTGTGCAATTCTTTGCCGCACAAATGGACAGGGATGGTTTTCAGCAATTCCCCGGTGTTGTCGGTCAGCGCTGTGCTTTTCACTTTCAGTTCGAGCAATTCATAACTGACCGTCTTAATCAGTAAGGCATAGATGCAGTTTGTGATCAAAAGCCTCAGCTGCATCAAAGCGCGGTGTTCATTGGTACCGATTTGCTGGAACTTGTCCTCTGGCATTTGGCGCAGGATCTCTGCCACCGTGTGGAACGACAAACGGGTTTGGTTGGACAACTCGCGCACAAAGCCACCCAACGAAAACACACCTGGGCTGCTCAGTGGGTATTGCACAGGTATTTCTTCCACGCGGTGCTGTTGATCCAGCTTTTGTACGCTCTTGTGCCTTGCCACCGTAAAGGTGAGGGGGTGAACTTCAAAGTCTTTGCGGATGCTTTCGAGCACATTGCAAATCAAGGCTTGTTGGTCCAATTCAAAACGCATGTGTGTGTCGCGGTTGAGTTGCTCCCACAAAGCTTTGAAGTGTGTGAACCGCTGGGCGTCCACCTTCAAATGGGTGGGCGGGCGCTTGTCCTTGCGCTTGGTGCGGCCGGCGCCTGACATGTAAGCGCTCAGCCATTGCAACAGTTGTTCTGCATGGGCAGGGGTGTTTCCTTTGACCTCCGTCAAAGCCGTCAGCAAAGCGCGTTGCTGATTTTGAAAATCTTGGGGCGCCATGACCAGCTTGGCTTCGCCAGTGGTGTCGTCCAAGCTCACCACGCCCAACTCGGCCAGTTTGTCCAGCAGCCGGCCTGCCACTTGTGAGTTGGGGGCGGCTTTTTCGTTCACCAGCCAATCCGCATCAAAACTGCCTTGCGGGTTACCCAAGCTGTGGGCCGCAATTTCACTTTGAATCGCTTCCACAAAATCGGCTTCGCTGGCGGGCACCACCACCATCAGGTCGTTGATGGTGTCGAACTCGGGCTCGTCGTGGGTGATGCGCTCCAGCCGTTGGTTCACCGCCAAGCGCAAGCCCCGGCCAATTTGCTGCAATTTGGTGATTTTGGAAGGGCTGGGTGCCAGCTTGCACAGGGTGAACACATTGGGGTTGTCCCAACCTTCTTGCAGCGCCCACATGGAGAAAATAAAGCGCAAGTCGGTGTCAAAAGACAGCAGCCTTTCTTTGTCTTTCAAAATGAGGTTGATGGCTTCCTCTTGGGCTTTGTCACTGTGCGAGGCCGCAAAGTAACCCTTGTGCACCTTGGTCACTTCGGTAGCGGTGCGTTCCAAATAGACTCGGTAGGCCTTGTCCAATGAAGGCTTGGCCAGTGTTTTTTGCAAGTGCGCCAGGTAGTGCTGCTCAAAGGCCTGCCGCACTGGTGTGAGCTGCTGCCCTTGCGGCAGGTACTTGGCCACCGCATCAATGAAAAACAGCGTCAGCGACTTGATGCCCCGCTTGAACAGGTCCTCTTCCCGCTCGAAGTGGTTGGATACGGCTCGCTCGATGATGGCCGACTGCATGTCCTCGGCCAGCATGCCCATGGCTTGCGGCGCTTGCAAGGGCAGGGCAAAGCCGTTGGTGAACAGCAATTCGCTTTTGCTGATGTTTTCCACCACATGGCCGTTCAGGTAGGGCAGCTTGGTTTTCTCGCCCAGGTTGTCCTTTTTTTGCAGGTTGACGGTTTTGTTTTTACCGTCCAAGGCGCTGAAGGCCACTTTGGCGGTCCGTTCGCTGGCGCTGCCCGTCACCTCGCGCAGGCACAGCATCTGCGCCTCCTCTGCACCCATGCCCACGGTGTCCACCGTGATGCCTTTGACCAAGCGCTGGCGAAAAGCGTTCACGCTGTCCAAGGTGTAAATCAGGTTGCGGTACTCGTCGTTGCGAAAAGTGGCCCCAAAGCGCAAGGTCAGCAAGGGTTTGAACTTGGCCAGATAGGTTTGGGTTTGCGTCCCTTCAAAACGGTGCGGCTCGTCAATGATGAGCACCGGGCTCATTGCCGCCAAGGCCTCCATATAGCTTTTGGCTTGGCCAAACAAATTGGCCTCCACCCCGCGCTGGTTCATGATGCGGTTTTCACCCGCAAACGACTGGTAGGTGGACACCATCACCGCCATGCCCCGATTGGCCGCGTGCAAAAAACCGCCAATGGTTTTGTCGGAGTAGTTGTACACCGCGATTTTTTGGTTGTTGTAAGCCTTGGCAAAAAACTCGGCCGTGGTGCGCAAACTGTTGAGCGTGCCTTGGCGGATGGCGTTGCTGGGCACCAGCACAATGAACTTGGACAGGCCATGCCGCTGGTGCAGCAGGTGCATGCTTTCAATGAAAGTAAAGGTCTTGCCGGTGCCGGTCTCCATCATGATGTCCAGCGACAAACCCAGCGGGTGGTCGGTTTGCACCGCCACCGGCCCGTGGGTAACGCCATTGGCTAGGCGCACCGCCTCGATGTTGGTTTGCAAGTGTGCTTGGCAGGCGCTCAGGTTGAACAAAGGGTTGGCTTGGGCGTGAAAGGCGGGCTGAAACGCAATGTTGTCAAACACCTGCGCCAGACTTTGCACGGCTTGGGCTTGGTGCGCCAAGCGGCTGTATTGAAACTGGGCGGCCATGGCTTCAGCCCCGCAAACGCAGTTTGTCTTTGGCCAAACCCAGCTTGTCCATCAGCGTGTCCAAGCCCAGCAGCAGGTTGTCGTCCTGCACCCAAGGGGCGTATACCGTCAGGTAGTGCAAGGCGGTATCAGCTTGCAGGCTTTGCAAGTGCTGTTGCAGCGCGTCCAGCGGCAGGGCTTGCAGCAGCAGGGCCACGTTGTGCGCCACAAACAAGCGCTCGGGCACCAAGGTTTGAATGCGGGTGGTCAGTGGCAAGCCCTCGGCCAGCAGCAGGTTAGAGAGCACCCGCTCCAGGTCGTCAATTTGGGGCGTGGCGATGCGCTGTTGCAGTTGTTGCACCTTCGCTTGGCTGGCGGCTTTGAGTGGCTGGCTGTGCACCAGCCCCAGCGGGTCGTCCACCAACTCAAACACCCGAAAACCGGTGTCCAGTGGCGGCGTGTCGTCGGCCAGCAGTTCGCCCTGGGCTTGCCGTTTGGCGACGAGTTCGGCTTGCAGCTTGGCACCGGCGCGGCGAATGCGCTCGGCGGTGATTTCGAAGATGGTGGCTTCGGGGCGCTTCAAGGTTTTGGTGACGAAGTCGTGCGCCTCTTTTTGTTTGGTGGGGTCGATGGCTTGGGGGATCTGCACCAAGATGAACTGGCGCTGGCCACCGTCTTCGGCGTTCAAGCGCATGACGGCTTCGGCGGTGGTGCCGCTGCCGGCGAAGAAGTCTAGAACTATGCTGGGACTTTCCGTTTTGCCAACTCCAATCTGCAAAAAATCCCTAACGAGTTGTAGTGGCTTGGGGTTGGGAAAATATCTGCCACCAAGCAAATTGCGAATTTCGTTTGTTCCATTTCCACTACTGTATTGCGGTTTGTAAAAAATCGTTTTGGGCTTCTTTGAAGGAAGCTCACCTAAGGCGGGACGTTGCTTTTTATAAATAGCAAAGCTTTCTCCATCAGGTATGCAAATGATGTTGTGTGGCTCAAGGCTGAATTTTTCGACACTCCACCGCCATGACATTTCCTTTTGTTCGGTAATTGGAAAAACTTCAACGTCAAGTGCCCCTTGACGACTGATAGAACAAAGTCCCTCGCTAGTTATATAAATGGGAAAGAATAGATTAGGTCTTTTATTGCGAGGGGCATTTGCTCCGGTCGCCTTTAGATTCGCTCCTCGTTTGTAAGGACCAAGTTCATCAGCCTCCCAAGCTTCGCTTTCTTCTTCATCAAGTATGAATTCGCCAAGAATGGTTCCTTCTTTCTGCTTCACATAGCAAAAATTAAATTCGTGTGTTCCTGCAAAGCCATATTCATCATTGTTACCCTTGAGATTCATGACGGTTGGTAGTTCTGCAACAAAGTTCTCAGCCCCAAACACCTCATCACATAACAATTTCAGCTGCGCTTGTTCGTTGTCGTCGATGGAAATGAAAATCACCCCGTCCTCACGCAGCAGATCCCGTGCCAGCAGCAGGCGCGGGAACATGAAGCTCAGCCAGCCGCTGTGGGTGCGGGCGCCGTAGATGTTCTTGATGTAGTCGATGTTCTCGGCGCTGTAGCCCAAGCGGTTCAGCACCTCGGTTTGGTTGGCGCTGAAGTCGTCGCGGTAAATGAACTGCTCGCTTTGGGTGTTGTAGGGCGGGTCTATATAGATGAGCTTGACCTTGCCAAAGTAGCTTTGCCGCAGCAGCTTCAAGGCGTCGAGGTTGTCTCCCTTGATCAGCAGGTTGCCCGTGCTGTCCCAGTCTTGGCTTTGGCTGTGGGCGGCTGACAGAATTTTGTCGGTGGTCACAAAGGCCTGGTGGTAGGCCTCACGCTTGCCCACCCAACGCAGCTCGTAGCCGTCTTCTTCCACCCGCACCCCGGCCGGGTTGGCGGGGTCTAGCGCCAACTGAATGGCCGCTGGGTTGACGCGAACGCCCCCTTTGTCATCCACCTCCACCGCTTGCGGGAACAATTGGCGCAGGGCTTCCAGCTTTTGAGCGGCGGGGCTGGGGGTGGTGAAAAATGGATTGCTCATGCTTGGGCCCAAATTCCTGTGCTGCCAAAGTGCACAGTGTGTTGAAATTGAGCCAATAATAACTACAAATAGTTAAATAAATGATTTTTTGAGTATCTATGAATTATTCCGGGTGTGTGTTCTGCCTCAAAACCACAACCCATTGCCCTTACGATGACCCAGGTGCTGCTTTTTGCAGGGAAAAAAGGTGTTTGGATGATCCATTGGCGTTTGTGGTTGGCGTGTTCGGTGTGGGCCTGGCCCATGGCCGTGCTGGCCGGGCCGCAGCGCGAGGAGGATTTGGCCGATGCGGTGCGCCACGCTTTGCGCGCGGCGGTGGCGGCCCCGGGTGCGCCAACCTTGGCCGAGGTGGCCGACGCCAGTGCACAAGCCGCGTGGGTGCAAAGCATGGCGCCACGCTGGGCGCGCTGGTTGCAGGGCCACCAGAAGTCAGGCCCAGTCGGTGCGCCGAGTGCACCGGAGTGGGCGCACGAGGCGATGCGGACAGAGGCATTGCAAACCATTTGGTACGAAGCCCGCCGCGCTGGGCTGGAGCCTTCGTTGGTGCTGGGGCTGATCGAGGTGGAAAGCGGTTTTCGCAAGTTCGCCATCAGCTCAGCAGGTGCGCGGGGCCTGATGCAAGTGATGCCGTTTTGGGTGCGCAGCTTGGGCGAGGGTGACGCGGCAGTGTTGTTCCAACTCCAGCCCAATTTGCGCTTTGGCTGCGTCATCTTGCGCCATTACCTGTCCCTGGAAAAGGGCGACCTCACTTTGGCCTTGGGTCGCTACAACGGCAGCCGGGGGCAAGCGGCTTATCCGCGTGCGGTGCTGGCGGCGCAAAAGCGCTGGGCGGGGTGAGGTGGTGCTTGCGCCCTAGATAGAATGAATTGAGCCTAGCGGCGTTTTTCACATTGAACATGGAGCCCCCAATATGCTGAACCGTTTTCTTTTGGCCCTGACCGCCATGGTTTTGGTTGTGTCGTCCCTGACGGGGACAGCGCAAGCGCAAACCGTCGAATGGCGCTTTAACAACAGCTATCCTGCGTCGCGGCCGGAGTCGGTGCAAATCCGCGCGTTTGCCGCCGATGTGGAAAAACGCACCAATGGCCGCATGAAAATATCGGTGTCTGAAGGTGGGGCGCTGGGCCTGAAAGATGCGGACGCGCTGCGTTTCATGCAAACCGGCGCACCCGAGCTGGGCTTCATCTGGCCGCCCTTCTTGGGCCGTGATGCGCCAGCGCTGGCCAATATTTATGTGTACGGCTTGGTGTCAGGTGCCGACGAGCACCTCAAGGCCCTGCCCGCGCTCAAAGCGGTGCTGAAAGAAGGCATTGGCAAGTGGAACGTCGAAGTGCCCGGGTTTTTGGGCTTTTCCATCGTCGATGCTTCGCTGTTTTGCCGCGAGCCGGTGCGCAGCTTGGACGACTTGCGCAAGAAAAAACTGCGCGTGGGCAGCCGCGAACAAGTAGAGACCTTCAAGCGTTTGGGCGTGGCTGCGCAGATCGTGCCGCAAAACGAGTTGTATTCCGCCCTGCAAACGGGTGTGGTCGATTGCGCTTTGTACGCAGCCCGCTTTGCCAACACCATTTCGCTGCAAGAGGTGGCCAAGCACGTGACACCCACGGGTTTCCCATTCCCGCCCGCGCCTTATGCATTGATGGCCCATAAAGGCAAATGGGCGGCACTGGCACCTGACTTGAAAAAAGGCTTCAACGATGCCGTGGCCGAGTTGGAACGGGTGAGCTTTAATTTCAGTGGCGACACCGAAGCCGAAAAAGCCGCCCGCGACAAGCTCACCAGCCAGGGTTCGACCTTCTACCCCGCCTTGCCCGGTGCCGACCAAGCCGCTTTGCGCAAGTCCGCCCTGGAGACCTGGGACGTATTGGCCAAAGAAACGGGCGGTGACGCCATCGTCTTTCGCCAGCGTGTGCTCGACGCATTGCCCAAATGACCCCCGAGGTCCACAAGCCCCACCCAGCATGGGTGGTGGCAGTTGAGCGCGGTTTGTCGGGCTTGTGCACCGCGGTGTCGGCCATTGGTGCCGTGTCTTTGGCGGGTATGTTTGCCCTGGTGCTGGGTGCGGTGGTGATGCGCTATGGCTGGAGCCGGCCGCTGGACTTCACCGAAGAGTTGTGCGGCTTGCTGATGACCTTGGCCGTGTTCACCCTGTTGCCAATGACGGTGCTCAAGGAAATCAACATCCGCGTCACCGTGGTCTCGCAGGCTTTGCCGGCAATGGGGCAGCGTGTGTTGTTTGTGCTGGGGCAACTGATTTTGTGGGCCTTTGTGGCGGTGTTCGTTTACCAAGCCGGCGGCATCAGCGAGTTCACCAGCATGCTGGGCCTCAAAACCGAGCAGTCGCGTTTGCCGCTGGCACCCTTCATGTGGACGGCCACCGTGGCCATGGGTTTGGTGGGGGTGGTCGGGGTGTGGCGCACTTTTTACCCCGTGCAGCCTGCGCCCGAAGACGAGGTGCACCCATGATCTGGGCCTTTTTGGGGGGCGTGCTGGGTTTGACGGTGATGTCGGGCGCGGTGCTGGGAGCGGCGCTGGGGCTGACCGGCTTTGCCATTTTGGAAATATTTGGCGGCGGCGTCACCCGTTTGGGCGTGCAAGCCGTGTTCAATGTGTTGGCCGAGTTCACCTTGACCGCCATCCCTTTGTTCATTTTGCTTGGAGATGTGTTGGTCGCCAGTGGTCTTGCCACCGGCATTTACAAGGCCATGTCGCCGCTGTTTGGCCGCTTGCGGGGCGGCTTGCTGCACACCAATATCGCGGTGTGCACCGTGTTTGGGGCGGTGAGTGGCTCGTCCATGTCGGTTTCGGCGGCGGTGGGCTCGGTGGCCTACCCCGAGCTGTCGCAGCGCGGCTACGACCGCCGTTTGGTGGTGGGCTCCTTGGCCGGTGGCGGCACTTTGGGTCTGTTGATCCCGCCCAGTTTGTCGCTTTTGATTTATGGTGCGCTGACCGACACCTCGATTGGCAAGTTGTTTTTGGCCGGTGTGCTTCCCGGTTTGATGATGGCGGCCTTGTTCATGGTGTACATCGAGATCACGGTGCGCCGCCAACCCAGTTTGGCCCCACAAGAACCACGCATGCCCTGGGGCGAGACCTTGCGCGCCACCATGGCCGTGTGGCCCATTTTGGTGTTGATCTTGGCGGTCTTGGGCAGCTTGTTTACAGGCATCGCCACCCCCACTGAATCGGCTGCCGTGGGTGTGGCTGCGGCGGTTTTGTTGGGCTTCACCATGGGCGACTTGACCTGGCCCAAATTGGCCAAAACCTTTTTGAGCTCGGCCAGCACCTTCGCGGTGATCGCCTTGGTGTTCATGGGTGCGGTCATCTTGGCCCAGTCCATCAGCCTGATGCAACTGCCGCAAAAAATGCTCGAAACCATTTCCGGCGTGGGCATGTCGCCCTTGGTGTTGCTGGTGGTGATTGTGTTCATTTACCTGCTGCTGGGCATGATCTTTGATGGCCTCTCCATGATGGTGATGACCCTGCCAGTGGTGTTCCCGCTCATGACCGGCTTGGGTTTTGACGCGATTTGGCTGGGCGTGGTGATCACCATGATGGTCGAGATCGGCATGCTCACACCCCCAGTGGGCATGAACCTATTTGTGCTGGTGGGCATAGCCCAAGGCAAGGTCACTTTGGCCGAGGCGGCCATGGGTGCCTTGCCGTTTTGGATTTTGCTCATGGTGGGTGTGGCCATTTTGACGGTGCTGCCAGGCATCGCCACCTGGCTGCCCAGCGTGGCCTTGTGAAATCAGCGCAGCCATGAGCCATGTCAACCGCGCCCGCGCCCAGCGTTTGATGCGCGAACGGGGGCTGGACGCCATCGTGTTGGCCAAGCCCGAAAGCTACACCTGGGCCAGTGGGGCTCCGGCTGGGGTGGCGGCTTTTTTCAGGCGCGCCGGGGCTTGTTTGGCCGTGGTGCCAGCCGAACCCAGCGCCCCCATCCAAGTGGTCACCACCGAACTGTTTGCACCGCCTGCTCGGCAAGCTTTGGGCGACGCCCATGTGTGGACGCACAGCGACTGGGTCGAAACCGCCGATATTCGGCCCTGGGCCGAGGGCGACGAATCGGCGGCGGTGCTGGTCAGCCGCGCCCAGGCGCAGCGGCCCGCAGGTTTTGCGCGACCAGCGGTGTTTGATGCCCTCGCAGCCTTTGGTCAACTGGCTCGCTTGCTGAAAAGCGCGGGCTTGGCCCAGGCGCGCTTGGGTTTGGATTTGGACTTTTGGCCCGTGGCCGATTACCGCTTGCTGTGCGATGTGTTGCCGGGGGTGGTTTGGCGCGACGCCAGCGCCACCGTGCGTGCGATCAAGGTGGTCAAGTCAGCCGGTGAGATCGAGCGCTTGCAAACCGCTGCGGCCTGGGCCGAAGCCGGCATGGTGAAAGCCATTGCGGCCATTCACCACGGCGTGGACCGGTCGGAGATCGCCCAAGCTTGGCAAGCCGGTGTGGCCCAAGCGATGCAAGCCAGTGGTCGGCGAATGAGCGGGCAGTGGGAATACATCACGGTGGGTCCCTTGCCTTGGCAAGGCGGGGGCCGGGTGCAAGACGGCGACGTCATTAAATTCGATGTGGGTTGTTTGATCGACGGCTACAGCTCCGACAGTGGGCGCACCTTTGTGTGCGGCCAGCCGCGCCAACGCACGCTGGACATTGCCCAAGGTTTGCAGGATGCGTTTGAGGCCGGCCTAGAGGTGTTGAAGCCCGGCCAACCCATGAGCGAAGTGCACCGCCGCGCTACCGATGCCATGCACCGGGCGGGTTTTGTGGGCTACCAGCGCGGTCACTTTGGTCACAGCCTGGGGCATGACACCTTTTGCGAGGTGGCGCCCTTTTTGGCCCAAGAGGCCCACGACCTGATCGAGCCCGGCATGGTGCTGGCGTTTGAAACACCTTTTTATGTGGACGGCGAGGGCGGCTTCATCATCGAAGATCAATTTGTGATCACCGCGACCGGCGCTGAGCCCGCGTGGTCACTGCCACGCCCCTTGCAGGTGTTGGCTTTGTGAAAGCCCCAATGGGTGGGGCGGGCGCAATGGCTTCGCTTTGAGTTTCAGACCGGCAGGTCATGCGGCTTTGACCCGGTGAAGCCCGGCGCCAAAGCAGGCGCTTTCAGGGGTTGAGCACCGTTTGCAGTTCGCCCGATTCGTACATTTCCATCATGATGTCGGAGCCGCCGACAAACTCACCCTTGACATACAACTGGGGGATGGTGGGCCAGTTGCTGTATTCCTTGATGCCTTGGCGAATTTCGGCATCGTCCAGCACGTTCACGGTTTTGACGGTCTTGGTGTCCACGCCACAGGCCTTGAGCACCTGAATCGCCCGACCTGAGAAACCGCACATCGGGAAGCTGGCGCTGCCCTTCATAAATAGAACGACTTCATTGGCCTTGACCAGTTCGTCAATGCGTTGCATCACATCACTCATCGCTGTCTCCATTCCGTTTCGACAATTCCAGCATTATTTCATCCCTGCGGTGCTGCCACCGGTGCAGCGGCGGATGCCCGCTTTGTCAAGGCGGCTTTGCACGTTGAGCCAGCCATGGGAGCGCATCAGGGCTTGCACCGCATCGGCTTGGTCGTGGCCGTGCTCCAACAGCAGCCATCCCCCGGGGTGGAGGTGTTCGGCGGCGTGGGCCACCAGCCAGCGCACATCGTCCAGGCCATCTGCACCCGAGGCCAGGGCCAGGCGCGGTTCATGGCGCAGACCCGGCCAATGCGGGTCTGCTTCGGCCACATAAGGCGGGTTGGAAACGATCAAGTCAAAGCGCTGGCCCAACCAGGGCGTCAACCAAGGGCCCAGGGCAAATTTCACGGACAGGCCCAGCCGCTCGGCGTTGGCCTGGGCCACCGCCAGCGCGTCTGCGCTGACATCGCTGGCGCTGACTTGGGCTGGGGGGCAGTGGTGGGCGATGGCCAAGGCCACCGCACCGCTGCCAGTGCCCAAGTCCAGCACCGTGGGTGATGTGAGTTCTTGCGCCCGTTCCAAGGCCCAGTCCACCAGGGTTTCGGTGTCGGCGCGGGGGTCCAAAACGTGGGCGTTGACCTGCAAATCCAGGTCGTAAAACGCTTTGTGCCCGGTCAAATAGGCCAACGGAACCCCTTGGCTGCGTTGGGCGATCAAACCAGGCCAGCGCTCGGCGGCGGCCTCGGGCAGGCTTTGCTCGTCGTGGGCCAGCAACCAAGCGCGGTCTTGGGCGGGCCGCCCCAGCAAGGCCAACAGCAGCCATTGGGCGTCCAAGCGCTCCAGACCCAGGGCTTGTGCTTGGCGCAAAGCCTGGGCCAAGGTCATGCCGGGCCGTCCAGACCCAGCGCTTGCAGTTGTTCGGCTTCGCGGGCGTTGTGCAGGGCTTGCAACACGTCGTCCAGCTCCCCTTCCATGATTTGGCTCAATTTGTACAGGGTGAGGTTGATGCGGTGGTCGGTCAGCCGCCCTTGGGGAAAGTTGTAGGTGCGGATGCGGTCGCTGCGGTCGCCACTGCCGATCAAGCCTTTGCGCGTGGCCGCTTCTTTGGCCGCGCGCTCGCTGCGCTCGCGCTCTTGGATGCGGGCCGCCAGCACCTGCAAGGCCTTGGCTTTGTTGCGGTGTTGCGATCGATCGTCTTGGCATTCGGCCACGATGCCGGTGGGCAGGTGGGTGACGCGCACCGCCGAGTCGGTTTTGTTGATGTGCTGGCCGCCTGCGCCGCTGGCGCGAAAGGTGTCGATGCGCAGGTCAGCCGGGTTGATTTGCACGGCGCTGGCCTCATCGGGCTCGGGCATCACGGCCACAGTGCAAGCGCTGGTGTGGATGCGCCCCTGGGACTCGGTGGTGGGCACGCGCTGCACCCGGTGGCCACCCGACTCCAGGCGCAGCCAGCCATAGGCTTGGTCACCTTCAACGCGCAGCACCACTTCTTTGTAGCCCCCCAAGTCGCTGGGGGACTCGCTCATCAGGCTCACGCGCCAGCCCCGGCGTTCGGCGCAGCGGGTGTACATGCGCAACAAGTCGCCCGCGAACAAAGCCGACTCGTCGCCGCCGGTGCCGGCGCGGATTTCCAAATAGGCAGCGCGCTCGTCCTCGGGGTCTTTGGGCAGCAGCATGCGCTGCAATTCGGCCTCCAGGCGGGCCATGTCTTGGCGGGTTTGCTCGGTTTCTTCTTGGCCCAGGGCGCGCATGTCGGCGTCTTCATGGGTCAGCAAGCTTTCAGCTGCTTGGGCATCGGCCTGGCGTTGTTGGTGTTGTTGGTAGCGCTCGGCCACCGCACCCACCTCGGTGCGCTCGCGCGACAAGGCCATGAAGCCTGTCATGTCTTTCATGATGTCTTCGCGCGAGAGCAAAAAATCGAGCTCGGCCAAGCGTTGGGTGTAGCGCTCCAGTTGAGCGCGCAAAAAGGCTTTCACGGTGGGGGGCCGAGCTAACGGCTGCTGCGCAGGAAGAACTGCTCGATGGCACCACGGGCGCGTTCACGCGCATCGGTATCGCTGGCATGCAACTCGGCCATGGCGCCGTGCAGCATTTTTTGGGTCAGCCCCCGGGCCATGGCTTCGAGGACTTCTTCGATGTCCTCGCCCTTGGCCAATTGCTTGCGGGCGCGCTGCAGTTCGGCCTGGCGCCAGGCTTGGGCTTGGGCATTGAGTTGTTGGATCAAGGGCACTTGGCCGCGTTGGTCCAACCAGCTCAAGAAGCTTTGCACGCCCGCATCGATGATGGTTTCGGCCTGAGCCACCGCCGCTTGCCGGTTGGCTTGTCCGGTTTGCACCACCGTGGCCAAGTCGTCCACGGTGTACAAATAAACGTCGCGCAGGCTTTTGACTTCGGGTTCGATGTCGCGTGGCACGGCCAAATCGACCATGAACATGGGTCGCTGGCGGCGTTTTTTCAGCGCCCGCTCAACCGCGCCCAGGCCGATCAAGGGCAAGGTGCTGGCGGTGGAACTGATCACCGCATCAAACTCATGCAAGCGATCTGGCAGGTCGGCCAAGCGCATCACATCGCCGCCAAATTGGCTGGCCAAGCGCTCGCCTCGCTCCATGGTGCGGTTGGCGACGGTGATGGATTTGGGGTTTTTGGCGGCAAAGTGGGTGGCGCACAGCTCAATCATTTCACCCGCGCCCACAAACAGCACACGGATCTTGCCGATGTCTTCAAACAACTGCATGGACAAGCGCACGCTGGCCGCCGCCATGCTGATCGAGTGGGCGCCAATTTCGGTGCTAGAGCGCACCTCTTTGGCCACCGCAAATGAGCGTTGAAACAACTGATTCAGGGTGGTGCCCAGGGCGCCCACTTCGTCGGCGGCGCGCACCGCGTCTTTCATTTGGCCCAGAATTTGGGCTTCGCCCAGCACCATCGAGTCCAAGCCACTGGCCACCCGAAAGGCATGGCGAGCGGCATTGGCGTTTTCCAGAGAATACGTGTGGGCGTGCAAGTCTTGGGACGACACGCCGCCGGACTGGGCCAGCCAGTGCAGCGTTTGCTCCAGCGCAGGCGTGGGGCCCGCGCAATAAATCTCGGTGCGGTTGCAAGTGGAGAGAATGGCGGCTTCACTTTGGTCGGAGAAGGCGCTGCGCAAACCCGACAAGGTGGGGCCAATTTGGTCCACCGCAAAGGCAAACTTTCCCCGCATGTCCAGCGGAGCTGTGTTGTGATTGAGGCCCAAGGCCCAGACTGCCATGATCTGAATTATAAAATTTGCACCCCATGAACGCCCTTGACGCCCTTTGGCACATCCTGCACTTTACCGCGCCTGCTTTGGCTGTGGCGGCTTTGCTCAGCCTGAGAGGTCCTTTTTGGGGCTCCAAGTGGCGTTTTTCGGGTTTTTGGTGGCGTTTTGTCTTGAACACGGCAGTGGCCTTGGCGGCTTTGGCCCTGGGCCTGTGGTTCTTGGGCAACGATGGAAAAATGCTCATCTACGGTGCGATGGTCCTGGCCTGTGCCAGCAGCCAGTGGTGCCTCATGCGGTCTTGGCGGGACTGAAGCGCTGAACCTCGTCGGTGATGATGCCGTCAATGCCCCACTGTTGGAGTTGCTGGGCGGTTCCCCCATCGTTGACGGTGTAGGCCCAAGCGCGAAGCCCACGGATGTGGGCTTGCTGGATGACGCTGGCGCTGCACAGGCTGTGGTGCAAAACCACAGCCGCACAGCCCAAATCCCGGGCAATTTGCCAGTCTGGCGGGTTGGCGGGGGCCAGCAGCCAAGCGCGTGGCACGGAGGGGGCCGATTCGCGCGCTGCGTGCAAAGCCGCCGCAGAGAACGAACTGAGCATGGGTGGGGGTGCGCTGCCTGACCACAAGGCTTGGGCGGCACGGGCCACGGCAGCGCCGCACATCGAATCTTGAGCGGGTGCGGGTTTGATTTCCAAATTGAAAGCCAGCCCTTTGGGAATGCCCCAATCGGCCAATTGGTCCAGTCGCCACAAACCCAGCCCCTGGTGGGCGCTGCTGTGCCAGGCACCAGCGTCCAAACCTTGCAACTGCGACCAGGTTCGATCAGCCGCGCAACCCGCTCCGTTGGTGGTGCGCGACAAATCCCCATCGTGCAGCAGAAACGGCACGCCATCGGCACTGATTTGCACATCGCATTCAAACATGGCGAAACCCAAGCTGGCGCCGCACTCAAAAGCCGCCTGGGTGTTTTCTGGGGCCAAGGTGCCCGCCCCCCGATGGGCGATCCAAAACGGGTATGGCCAAGGGGCGCTGAAAGGTTCGGTATTCATGCCGCGCCATTGTCGGCGCAGGGCGCTGTTTGGGTCTTGTGCAAGCTGTTTTTGCCAATGGGCTTGTGGGCTGGGGGATATACCCCCTTGCGGTACCATTCGCCCCTTAAATCTATGAATGCACCCATCCCCTTGCAGCAACTGTTGTCCACAGCCGACAGCAGCCCCCGGTTGCGCGAAATTCCCTACAACTACACGTCGTTCTCAGACCGTGAGATTGTCATGCGCCTGTTGGGCGACGAAGCCTGGGATTGGCTCGAGCGCTTGCGCCAAGAGCGCCGCACCGGCCGCTCAGCGCGCATGCTCTACGAAGTGCTGGGCGACATTTGGGTGGTGCAGCGCAACCCGTATTTGCAAGACGACTTGCTCGACAACCCGGGCCGACGCCGTTTGTTGGTCGAGGCTTTGCACCACCGCTTGGGCGAGGTGCAAAAACGCCGCACGCCCAGCGACGATGCCCAGCGCGATGTGTGGGTCGGCCGTTTGCTCGAGGCCGCTGGCGCGGCAGTTGACGGTTTTGCCCAAAACTTTGAGCGCATGGCGAGCCTGCGGCGCAAAGCCCAGCGGGTGCTGCGCAAATGCACTGCCGCCGACAACATCAAGTTCGACGGCCTGAGCCGTGTGTCGCATGTCACCGACGCCACCGATTGGCGTGTCGAGTACCCGTTTGTGGTGCTCACACCCGACTCGGAGGCTGAGATGGCCAACATGGTCAAGGCGTGCATCGAATTGGGCTTGACCATCATCCCGCGCGGCGGCGGCACCGGGTACACCGGCGGGGCCATTCCGCTGACTTGGAAGAGCGCGGTCATCAACACCGAAAAGCTCGAAACCATGACCGAGGTCGAGCACCTGAGCTTGCCCGGCATTGATCACCCCGTGCCCACCATTTGGACCGAGGCCGGCGTGGTCACCCAGCGCGTGGCCGACGCGGCCGAGCGCGCTGGTTTTGTGTTTGCGGTGGACCCGACATCGGCCGAGGCCTCTTGCATTGGCGGCAACATCGCCATGAACGCTGGCGGCAAAAAAGCCGTGTTGTGGGGCACAGCCCTGGACAACTTGGCCAGCTGGCGCATGGTCACGCCCGATGCGCAGTGGTTGGAAGTGGTGCGCTTGTCGCACAACCTGGGCAAGATCCATGATGCCGACATGGCCAGCTTTGAGCTGCGCTACTTTCAGGCCGATGGCAAAACCCCCATCCGCACCGAGCGGCTGGACATCCCGGGCAAAAGCTTTCGCAAAGAAGGCCTGGGCAAAGACGTCACCGATAAATTCCTCAGCGGCTTGCCCGGCATCCAAAAAGAGGGTTGCGATGGCCTGATCACCAGTGCGCGCTGGGTGGTGCACCGCATGCCGGCGCACACCCGCACCGTGTGCCTGGAATTTTTTGGCCATGCGCGCGACGCTGTGCCGAGCATTGTCGAAATCAAAGACTTCATGTTCGCCGAGGTGCGCCGCAGCGGCACTTTGCTGGCGGGCTTGGAGCACCTGGACGACCGCTACCTCAAAGCGGTGGGCTACACCACCAAGAGCAAGCGTGGCGGCCTGCCCAAAATGGTGTTGATTGGCGACATCGCCGGTGACGACGCCGACGCTGTGGCCCGCGCCACCTCTGAGGTGGTGCGACTGGCCAACTCACGCAGTGGCGAGGGCTTTGTGGCCGTCAGCGCCGATGCGCGCAAAAAGTTTTGGCTGGATCGCAAGCGCACCGCGGCCATCAGCCGCCACACCAACGCTTTCAAAATCAATGAAGACGTGGTCATCCCTTTGCCGCGCATGGCCGAGTACACCGACGGCATCGAGCGCATCAACATCGAGCTGTCCCTGCGCAACAAAATCGCCCTGTGCCACGCCTTGGACGCGTTTTTGGCCGAGGGCCACTTGCCCCTGGCCAAGACCGATGACGCGGGGGACATTCCTGCGGCCGAGCTGCTCGAAGACCGGGTGGGTCAAGCGCGGGCCCTGATCGCCCAGGTGCGCGATCAGTGGCAGGGTTGGTTGACCGATGTGGATGCCTTGTTCCCACAGCTGCAAGACCACAGCTTGCGTGCCAGCTGGAAGCAACAAATCCGCCCGGGTCTGGAGAACATCTTCAGCGGCGCCGCGTTTCAGCCTTTGCTCAAAGCCTGTTTGGACATCCACCAAAAAGTGCTCAAAGGCCGGGTGTGGGCGGCTTTGCACATGCACGCCGGTGACGGCAATGTGCACACCAATTTGCCGGTCAACAGCGACGACTACGACATGCTGCAAACCGCCCACGAGGCGGTGGGGCGCATCATGGCGCTGGCACGCTCGCTCGATGGCGTGATCTCCGGCGAGCACGGCATTGGCATCACCAAAATGGCCTACCTGAGCGACGCCGAGTTGCAACCCTTTGCCGACTACAAAGCGCGCATGGACCCGCAGGGCCATTTCAACAAGGGCAAATTGCTGCGCCAACCCACCCACAGTGATGGCGATGTGCGTGCTTCAGGGTTGAGCCAGGCCTACACACCCAGCTTTGGCCTGATGGGGCACGAATCGCTGATCATGCAGCAGTCCGACATCGGTGCGATTTCCGAGTCCATCAAGGACTGCCTGCGCTGCGGCAAGTGCAAACCGGTGTGTGCCACCCATGTGCCACGCGCCAATTTGCTTTACAGCCCGCGCAACAAAATTTTGGCCACGTCACTTTTGATCGAAGCCTTTTTGTACGAAGAACAAACCCGCCGAGGGGTGTCGATCAAGCATTGGCAAGAGTTTGAAGACGTCGCCGACCACTGCACCGTGTGCCACAAGTGCGAATCGCCATGCCCCGTGAAAATCGACTTTGGTGATGTGACCATGAACATGCGCAACCTGTTGCGCAAGATGGGCAAAAAAACCTTTCGCCCCGGTAATGCGGTGGCGATGATGTTCCTCAATGCCACCAACCCCGAGACCATCAAGTTCATGCGCGCGGGCATGGTGGAGGTGGGTTTCAAAGTGCAGCGCTGGGCCAATGATGTGTTGCAGCAGTTCACCCGCAAGCAAACCGCCCGCCCGCCATCCAGCGTCGGCACCGCGCCCATCAAAGAGCAGGTGATTCACTTCGTCAACAAAAAAATGCCCAAGGGCTTGCCGAATAAAACGGCCCGGGCGTTGTTGGACATTGAAGACCGCGACTACGTGCCCATCATCCGCAACCCCCAAGCCACCAGCGCCGACAGCGAGGCGGTGTTTTACTTCCCCGGTTGCGGCTCAGAGCGCTTGTTCAGCCAAGTGGGTTTGGCCACCCAAGCCATGTTGTGGCACGCCGGCGTGCAAACCGTGTTGCCCCCGGGCTACCTGTGTTGTGGTTATCCCCAGCGGGGGTCGGGCCAGCAAGACAAGGCCGACAAAATCATCACCGACAACCGGGTGTTGTTCCACCGTGTGGCCAACACGCTGAATTATTTGGACATCAAAACCGTGGTGGTCAGTTGTGGCACCTGCTACGACCAATTGCAAGGCTACGAGTTCGACAAAATTTTCCCCGGTTGCCGCATTGTGGATATCCACGAGTACTTGCTGGAGAAGGGCATCACGCTGAATGCCGCGCAACAAGGCCAATACCTCTACCACGACCCTTGCCACAGCCCGATGAAGCAGCAAGACCCGATGAAAACCGTCAAGGCCTTGGTCGGCGACCAAGTGCTCAAAAGCGAGCGCTGCTGTGGCGAGTCGGGCACCTTGGGCGTGACGCGGCCTGATATTTCCACCCAAATTCGCTTCCGCAAGGAAGAAGAGTTGCGCTTGAACGAGGCCAGCTTGGCCCAAATGACGGGTGTGGCGTCGGGGCCCGTCAAGGTCCTCACCAGCTGCCCGAGTTGTTTACAGGGCTTGTCACGCTACGGCCAAGATTTGCAAAACGGCCTGCTCGAAGCCGACTACATCGTGGTTGAGATGGCCAAACACATCTTGGGCGACAACTGGATGCCCACCTATGTGGCGGCGGCCAACGATGGCGGCATCGAACGGGTATTGGTTTGAAGGCGCACCCATGGCTGGTTTGAGCACCACCACCCCCAACCCCACGGGCATCACCTTGCACAACAAGTCCAAGGTGCTCGAGGTGTCCTTTGCCGATGGGCAAACATTTCGCATCCCCTTTGAGTTGATGCGTGTGTACAGCCCGTCTGCCGAAGTGCAAGGCCATGGTCCCGGTCAAGAGGTGCTGCAAACCGGCAAACGCGAGGTGGCCGTCATCGAGTTGTCCCCGGTGGGCAATTACGCGGTGCAGCCCAAGTTCAGCGACGGGCACGACAGCGGTATTTTTTCTTGGGACTACCTGTACATGCTCGGCTCGCAACAAGGCGATTTGTGGACCCGCTACCAACAGCGCTTGCAAGCCGCAGGCGTGGAGCGCGATGCACCCATGCCCGCCAAGGCGGCAGCCGGTGGCGCGCATGCCTGTGGCAGCCATTGAACCCACGCGATGAGCAGCACCCACTTTGGTTTTCAGTCGGTGGACGAGCGCGACAAATCGCGCATGGTGCGCGGCGTGTTTGATTCGGTGGCCAGCCGCTACGACCTGATGAACGACCTCATGTCGGCTGGCTTGCACCGAGCTTGGAAGGCCTACACCGTGATGGTGGCCGATGTGCGCCCTGGCATGCGCGTGCTCGACATTGCAGGCGGCACGGGCGACTTGGCCATGGCCTTTGCGCCTTTGGTGGGCACCCAGGGCCAAGTGGTGCACACCGACATCAACGAGGCCATGTTGCGCACCGGGCGCGACCGTTTGATCGATGCGGGCATTGCCTTGCCGACGATGGTGTGCGACGCCGAACAACTGCCGTTCCCCGATCAGTACTTTGATCGCGTCAGCGTGGCTTTTGGTTTGCGCAACATGACCCACAAGGACGCGGCCTTGAAAGAAATGCGCCGCGTGCTCAAACCCCAAGGGCGTTTGCTGGTGCTGGAGTTTTCCCGGGTGGCCAAGCCCCTGCAAAAAGCCTACGATTGGTACTCGTTCAACGTGTTGCCCAAATTGGGCCAGTGGGTGGCGGGTGACCCCGACAGTTACCGCTACCTGGCCGAGTCCATTCGCATGCACCCCGACCAAGCCGCCCTAAAGACCCTGATGCAAGAATGCGGTTTTGGTCATGTGGATATTCACAACCTCAGCGCGGGGCTTGTGGCATTGCATGTTGCAATGCGTTGCTAACCATTTTTTTCGGTCTTTTTTGACGGAGTCTTTCCATGAAACTTTGGACCTTGATCCTTGCCAGCGCCTTGGCATTCACCAGTTTGCACGCCGATGCCTCTAAGCGCTTGGGTGGCGGCAAGTCTGTGGGACAGCAGTCCAACAACGTGACCCAAAATCAAGCGGGCAAGCCCGCCGCACCGGCGCAAGCTGCTCCCGCCCAGGCTGCACCGGCTGCGCCAGCACCTGCGCCCGTTGCGGCCCAGCCCCAGCGCCGCCCTTGGGGCGCCATGCTCGGCGGTTTGGCCGCTGGCTTGGGACTGGCATGGTTGGCCCATTCCATGGGTTTGGGGGCTGAGTTCGGTCAGTTCTTGATGTTTGGCTTGTTGGCCCTCGTCATCATGATGGTGGTGGGTTACTTCATGCGCCGCCGCCAAGCCCAGGCTGCGCCCAGCCCTTACGCGTTTGAAGGTGCTGGTGCACCCGCACAGCCCCAAACCGCACCCCAATACAACCCGCGCAACGTGGGCAACGACGCATCGGCCAGACCTTGGGAGGGGCAAAACGCTTCATTCGAACCAGCAGCGCCCACGCGCCAAGGCCTGAGCATTGGCTCAGGTGTGGCCGCAGGCGCCACCACCTGGGGCATTCCAGCAGGGTTTGACGTCGAAGGCTTTGTCTCCGCCGCCAAACAAAATTTCATCCACTTGCAAGACGCCTGGGACCGCTCTGACATCCCAGCCCTCAAAGCCATGATGACCGACACCATGCTGGACGAAATCAAGGCCCAATTGGCCGAGCGCGAAGCCCTGGCACCGGGTCAGGTCAACAAAACCGAGGTGGTCAGCTTGCAAGCCCAGTTGCTGGGCATTGAAGAACTCGAAAATGACTTCCTGGCCAGCGTCGAGTTCACCGGTTTGATCCGCGAAGACCCCAGCGCAGGCCCCAGCCCATTCCGTGAAATCTGGAACATGGGCCGGCCCAAGCAAGGTCAAATGGGCTGGTTGGTTGCTGGGGTGCAAGCCTTGCAGTGAATCCCGTCGCACACGATCGGGAATAATCGGGGACTATGGAAACACAGTCCCCTTTTTCTTGGTGGGTTCAACAGGCCCAAGCCATGGCCAGCCGCATCCAACCCCCCGCCTGGCTCATCGATGAGGGTCAGCAACGGGTGGTGTTGCTGATCAACCATGTGCTGATGCAAGAGCCTGCGGCATGCGAGCGTTTGCGCCGCGTGGCCGGTCAACGGGTGGAGTTGCGCTGGCGCCAATTCAACTTTTGCGTGGTGTTCACACCGGCAGGCTTGATTGACAAGGCTGAGGCGTTTCAAAAACCGCATTTGGTGCTGGAAGTCGCCGAGCCCTCACCCTGGGCACTGGCGCAAACTGTGGCCAGTGGGCAAAAACCCCCCATTCACATCGAAGGTGATGTGCAACTCGCCGCCGAAATCAACTGGCTGATCGACCATGTGCGTTGGGATTTGGAAGAAGACCTCTCGCGGGTGATCGGGGACGCCCGCGCCCATGTGGTCATGGGTGTGGCCCGGCAAGTGGCACAGGCCTTGCGCCAATGGATGGCCCGCCCAGGGGCTGCCCCTGGGGGCCGCAACGGCAGCCAGGTTGGCTTTCCATGACGCGCATGTTTCGCGGTATTTTTATTCTCTGGGTGGTGTTTCGCCACGGCCTGGACGAGTTGGTGTTGTCGGGCTTTCAACAACCCGGCTTGCGACTGCTGCGCCGCTTGATCATCTTCGGACGCAACCTGTCCACCCCGCGCGGTCAGCGCCTGCGCGAAGCGCTGGAGTCCTTGGGCCCCATATTCGTCAAGTTCGGCCAAGTGTTGTCCACCCGGCGCGACTTGCTGCCCACCGACATTGCCGACGAATTGGCGCTGTTGCAAGACCGGGTTCCCCCGTTTTCATCCGATGTGGCGGTGGCCACCATTGAGCGCGCTTTGGGCGCGCGCGTAGACGAATTGTTCGTGTCGTTTGACCGAGTGCCCGTGGCCAGCGCGTCGATTGCCCAGGTGCACTTTGCCCAGATGCGCGGCAAAGACGGCCAGGTGCGCGATGTCGCGGTCAAGGTGTTGCGCCCGGGCATGTTGAGCGCGATTGAAAAAGACCTGGGGCTGATGCGCACCATGGCCCAGTGGTTGGACCGCTTGTCCAGCGACGGCAAGCGCTTGAAGCCGCGTGAGGTGGTGGCCGAGTTCGACAAATACCTGCATGACGAATTGGACCTGGTGCGCGAGGCCTCCAACGCGGCGCAACTGCGCCGCAACATGCAGGGTTTGGACTTGGTGCTGATCCCCGAGATGTTTTGGGAATATTGCCGCAACGAGGTGATCGTGATGGAGCGCATGAACGGCGTGCCCATCAGTCAAGTGGACCGTTTGCGCGAGGCGGGCGTGGACATCGCCAAGCTCGCGCGCGACGGCGTGACCATTTTCTTCACCCAGGTGTTTCGCGATGGTTTTTTCCATGCCGACATGCACCCCGGCAACATCCAAGTCAGCATCGCACCCGAAAGCTTTGGGCGCTACATCTCGCTCGACTTTGGCATCGTCGGCACCTTGACCGAGTTCGACAAAGAATACCTGGCGCAAAACTTCACAGCATTTTTCCGCCGCGACTACAAACGCGTGGCCGAGTTGCACCTGGAGTCGGGCTGGGTGCCAGCCGACACCCGGGTGGACGAATTGGAGGCGGCGATTCGTTCGGTGTGTGAGCCCTATTTCGATCGGCCCCTGAAAGAAATTTCGTTGGGCATGGTGTTGATGCGCTTGTTCCAAACCTCGCGCCGCTTCAATGTGGAAATCCAACCGCAATTGGTGTTGTTGCAAAAAACCTTGCTCAACATCGAAGGCCTGGGGCGCGACCTCGACCCCGATTTGGATTTGTGGAGCACAGCCAAACCCTTTTTAGAGCAGTGGATGCTCGAGCAAATTGGCCCCAAAAAGCTGTGGAACCAACTCAAGGCCGAGGCCCCGCGCTACGCCAAGCTCATCCCCGAATTGCCACGTTTGGTGCACTTGTTTTTGCAGCACCAAAGCCAACATTCAGCCAACCCGCAAACCCAGGCCCTGTTGGCCGAGCAAAGGCGCACCAACCAACTGCTGAGCCGCTTGTTTTGGACCGGCTTGGGTTTTGTCGCCGGCTTGTTGCTCATGCAGTTGTTTTTCAAAATCCACTGACCCCACACCCTGAACACCCCTTGGCCAGGGGCGCCGGGTTCTTTTGTTTGGAGTTGTTTGCCATGTTGCTCACCCTGGTTTTTGTGTATTTGCTGGTCACCATCGCCATTGGATTGATGGCGGCCAAACGGGTCAACAACAGTTCAGATTTTGCCATCGCCGGGCGCCATTTGCCCTTGGCCATGATCGTCACCACCACCTTTGCCACCTGGTTTGGCTCTGAAACCGTGCTGGGAATTCCGGCCAAATTCGTCAATGCGGGCTTGGGTGGCGTGGTCGAAGACCCCTTTGGTGCGGGCACTTGCTTGATCTTGGTCGGCATGTTTTTCGCCACCAAGCTGTACAAAATGAATCTGCTCACCATCAGCGATTACTACCGCGAGCGCTATGGCCGCGCAGTGGAAGTCATGTGCTCGGTGATGATCATGATCAGCTACTTGGGTTGGGTGTCGGCCCAGGTCACCGCTTTGGGCTTGGTGTTCAATGTGCTCTCGGGTGGGGCCATTTCCATCCCCATCGGCATGGTGATTGGCGTGGTGTCGATCTTGGCCTACACCTTGTTTGGCGGCATGTGGTCGGTGGCGGTGACCGACTTCATTCAAATGATCATCTTGGTGGTGGGCCTGAGCGTGCTGGCCGTGTTTGCCGCTGACCAAGCGGGCGGCGCCGATAAAGTGGTGGCCCTGGCCATCGACCGCGATATGTTTCAGTTCTTCCCAGAGCCCAGCTTCAAAGACATCGCCTTTTTCTTTGCGGCGGCCATCACGATGATGCTGGGCTCCATCCCCCAGCAAGACGTGTTTCAGCGCGTCATGTCGGCCAACAGCGCGCATGCGGCCAAGTGGGGCCCGGTGATCGGTGGCGTGTGCTACATCTTGTTTGCCTTTGTGCCCATGTTCTTGGTGGTCAGCGCCTTGATCATCATGCCCGAGCGCGCTGCCACCTTGATGGCCGAAGACCCGCAAAAAGTGTTGCCCACCTTGGTCATGGAGCAAATGCCGTTTGTCATGCAGGTTTTGTTTTTTGGCGCTTTGCTCTCGGCCATCAAATCGTGTGCATCGGCCACCTTGCTCGCCCCCAGCGTGACCTTCACCGAAAACATTTGGCGCCAGTTCCGCCCCTTCCATGGCGACCGCCAAGAGCTGCGCGCCATGCGCATCACCGTGTTGGCTTTCAGCGCCGTGGTGCTGTCCTATGCCATTGCCATGCAAGGCACCTCCATTTACGAAATGGTCTCTGGCGCCTACCAAGTGCCCTTGGTCGGCGCTTTTGTGCCCTTGGTGTTTGGTTTGTACTGGCAGCGCGCCACCACCCAAGGGGCGATTTTTTCCATGGTCTTGGGCCTGTTGACCTGGGGTTTGTTTTTGGCCACCCCGGCGGGCGAAGAATTCCCCGCCCAATTGGCCGGTCTGGCCGCAGCCCTGGTGGGCATGATCGGCGGCTCCTTGGGCCCGCAAGCCCTGACCAATCGGCACGGGCAACACCACCATTTGGTCGGATCTGCGCGCTGAGCATGGATTTGCGCTAAAGTAATGATTCCTTGCTTTCGGATAAAGCCATGCTTGCCAAAATCACCGCTAAAAATCAGCTCACCCTGCCTAAAAGCTTGACGCAGGCCGTGGGGGCGACCGAGTATTTTGATGTGGAGGCCCGCGGCGGGCAGCTCATCTTGACGCCTGTGCGCATTCAGCGAGGTGATGCGGTGCGCGCCAAACTTGCTGAACTCGACCTGACCCCAGAAGATATGGCTGCGGCCTTGGCATGGGCCAGAGCGCCAGCCCTTGCGCCCACTGTGGTCAATGAGCCTGCTGCGGCCTATGAGGTGACGCCCGCCAAGCCCAAGAAGGCGGTTGCCAAAAAGGCCAAGCCCAAAGCATGAGCGTTGCGGTGCGTGTGGTGCTGGACACCAATGTGGTGTTGTCTGCGCTGGTGTTTCGCGGCGGCGCAGCCGGGCAGGTGCGGCTGGATTGGCAGCGCGGCTTGCTTTTGCCCCTGACCAGTGCAGCCACGGTGCAAGAGTTGGTGCGCGTGTTGGCTTACCCCAAGTTCCGTTTGTCGCAAGCGGAGCAAGACGAGTTGCTGGCCGACTACCTGCCGTACGCAGAAGTTGTGCGAATACCGCACCCGCCACCCACTGTGCCTGAATGCCGTGATGCTTTGGACTTGCCGTTCCTGCACCTGGCAGTGGCGGGTAAAGCGCAGTTGCTGGTCAGTGGCGATCGAGACTTGCTCGTCATCGCAACCGAGTTCGAACGGAGCAGTGCTTGTCCCATCGTGTCGCTGGAGACGTTTTGCAAGATGCATTCATTCGGTATTCGCTGATAGCAAGCAGTCTATGGGAATGGCCCTTGAAGTCGGCCCCCAAGCACCCAACTATAATCGAGTGCTTTGCATTGCGCGGCAGCCAACAGGCTTGTCGCCGTCTGAAACCATCCCTCCCACACCATGCCCATTTACGCTTACAAATGCGAGTCCTGTGGCCATGCCAAGGACTTTTTGCAAAAAATGTCAGACCCGCCCTTGACCGATTGCCCGGCCTGCGGCAAGCCCGCTTTGGTCAAGCAGGTCACGGCGGCTGGATTCCAGCTCAAGGGGTCGGGCTGGTACGTCACCGATTTCCGTGGCGGCAATTCGGGTGGTGCCAAAGAGGGTGGCGAGGCCAAGGCCGACGCCAAGACCGAGACCAAAACCGATGCCCCCAGCGGCGACAGCGCCAAGTCATCTGATGCATCGAGCACAGCGGCACCGGCCCCCAGCGCGCCCGCTGCTGCCACTTCGGCCAGCACACCCAGCCCCAGCACCCCTGCGTCATCGTCTTGACCCGGCCCCATTGCGTTAACCGTTTGTGAGCCCCCCGTGAAGCTGCCCATCAAAAAATACCTGCTGGCTGGATTGCTGGTGTGGCTGCCCTTGGCCATCACCATATGGGTGTTGCATTGGTTGGTGGGCCTGCTCGACAGCGTGTTCCTGGGCATGATGTACGGGCTCGACTCGGTCATCCCTGTGGGTGGCGTCAACCCCGTGGCGGGCTTGCGCGATGTGCCGGGCTTGGGCGTGGGCTTGATTTTGTTGCTCCTGTTGCTCACCGGCGCTTTGGTGTCGAACGTGGCGGGGCGATGGCTGGTGCGCCAATGGGACCGGTTGTTCACCCAAATCCCCATCGTCAAGTCCATCTACACCAGCGTCAAAAAAGTGTCTGACACTTTGTTCTCGAGCAACGGCAATGCGTTTCGCAAAGCGGTGATGTTGCAGTACCCGCGTGCTGGGTCTTGGACGATTGGGTTTCAAACCGGTTCGCCTTCTGGCGAGGTGGCCCAACACCTGGACGGCGAATGGATGAGCGTGTATGTGCCCACCACGCCCAACCCAACGAGTGGGTTTTTTCTGATGGTGCCGCGCGCCGATGTGATTGAGCTGTCCATGAGCGTGGACGAGGCCCTGACCTATGTGATCTCCATGGGCGCGGTGGCACCCGACGCGCCCGTCGCCCCCAAACCCTTGAACCCGCCGGCCTGATCGCCGAGGACTTTTGACAAGAGAAAGCTAAGTATGGCCATGCGTTCCCACTACTGCGGTCTGGTGACCGAAGCCCTGGCGGGGCAAACTGTTTCTTTGTGCGGCTGGGTCAACCGCCGCCGCGATCACGGGGGCGTGATTTTTGTCGACCTGCGCGACCGCGAAGGCTATGTGCAAGTGGTGTGCGACCCCGATCGCCCCGAGATGTTTGCCATTGCCGAAGACTTGCGCAACGAGTTTTGCATCCAGGTCAAAGGCTTGGTGCGTCCCCGCCCCGAGGGCACGACCAACGATGGCCTGAAAAGCGGCAAGATCGAGGTGCTGTGCCATGAGCTGACGGTGCTCAACCCATCGGTCACGCCACCCTTCCAGCTCGATGACGACAACCTCTCCGAGACCACCCGCTTGACCCACCGCGTGCTCGATTTGCGCCGCCCCTACATGCAAAAAAACCTCATGCTGCGCTACAAAGTGGCCATGGAGGTGCGCAAGTTTTTGGATGCCCATGGCTTTGTCGACATCGAAACCCCCATGCTCACCAAGAGCACCCCCGAGGGTGCGCGCGACTACCTGGTGCCCAGCCGGGTGCACGACGGGCAGTTTTTTGCGCTGCCCCAGTCGCCCCAGTTGTTCAAGCAATTGCTCATGGTGGCGGGGTATGACCGTTACTACCAAATCACCAAGTGCTTCCGCGACGAAGATTTGCGCGCCGACCGTCAGCCCGAATTCACCCAGATCGATATCGAAACTTCGTTTTTGACCGAAGAAGAAATTCGCGCTTTGTTCCAAGACATGATCACCGGCGTGTTCAAACACGCCTTGGGCATCGACCTGGGCGAGTTCCCGGTGATGACCTACCAAGACGCCATGCATTTGTATGGCTCTGACAAGCCCGATCTGCGTGTCAAGCTCAGCCTGACCGAACTCACCGATGTCATGGGCGATGTGGACTTAAAAGTGTTCAGCACCCCCGCCACCAGCAAAGGCGGGCGTGTGGTGGCCTTGCGCGTGCCAGGGGGTGGCGACATCAGCCGTGGCGAGATCGACGGTTATACCGAGTTTGTGAAAATTTACGGCGCCAAGGGCCTGGCCTGGATCAAGGTCAACGATGTCAGCGCGGGGCGCGACGGCCTGCAGTCGCCCATCGTGAAAAACTTGCACGACAAAGCCATTGCCGAAATTTTGCAGCGCACCGGCGCCCAAAACGGCGATGTGTTGTTCTTTGGTGCCGACAAGGCCAAGGTGGTCAACGACTCGATGGGCGCTTTGCGCCTGAAGGTGGGCCACAGCGACATGGCCAAAAAGAATGGTTTGTTCGAAGACCGCTGGACCCCGCTGTGGGTGGTGGACTTCCCGATGTTTGAGTTTGATGAAGAGGCCCAGCGCTACACGGCGGTGCACCACCCCTTCACCGCGCCCAAAGACGGGCACGAGGACTGGATGGTCACGGCACCCGAGAAATGCATTGCCAAGGGCTATGACATGGTGCTCAATGGCTGGGAGATTGGTGGCGGTTCTGTCCGCATTCACCGCGCGGACGTGCAGCAAAAGGTGTTTGACGCCTTGAAGATCACCCCCGAAGAAGCCCAACTCAAGTTTGGCTTTTTGCTCGATGCCTTGCAGTACGGCGCGCCACCCCACGGGGGCATCGCTTTCGGCTTGGACCGCGTTATCACCTTGATGACCGGTGCCGAATCGATCCGCGACGTGATCGCCTTTCCCAAAACCCAACGCGCTCAGTGCTTGCTCACCCAAGCGCCTTCGCCGGTGGACGAAAAGCAATTGCGCGAACTGCACATCCGCTTGCGCAACCTCGACGCTGTCAAAGCGGCTTGAGGCTTGTCAGCAGGCGCGCGCGATTGGGCGTGGCTTCGCACCGCTGACCATGGCGCTTGCGGGCCTGTCGCCTGACCTTGCGATGCGCGTGCTTTGCCCCATATAGGTCGGGTGCTCGCCCAAGGCGAGCCATTGGCCCCAGCGCCCACAAGGCTTTGTCATGGTTTTGGCCGTGACCTGTGTTGCAATGGCCCACCTGTCGAACTGTCAAAGGATTGCCCCATGAACCACTCTTTTCAAACGCGGTTGCAACGCATGTTGCTCGCCCTGACCTTGGCCTTGGCCGCGGGTTGGGC
>CANFPJ010000020.1 GCA_947448885.1 Comamonadaceae bacterium | reverse complement strand
TCGCGGTGGCTGGGGGTGAAGGGGTCACTGGACCAGTTGGCCAGGGGCCCGGTGGGCACCACATCGGTGTGCCCTGCCCACACCAATGTTCGGCTGTGGGCTTGTGTGCTGGGGCGCAGCGCCCATAAATTGGTGACGCGAAAATTCTCAGGTCCACTGGTGATGGTTTCGCACACGAAGCCCAAGGGCTCAAGCCGCTGGGCCATCAGGCTTTGACAACCCTGATCGTCTGGCGTGAGAGAAGGCCGGGCGATCAGCTGCTCGGTGAGTTGCAGGGTGCGCGACATCAGTCGCGCAACAAATCGTTGAGGCTGGTCTTGGCGCGTGTTTGCGCATCGACCCGTTTGACGATCACGGCGCAATACAAGCTGTACTTGCCGTCCGCACTGGGCAAGTTGCCAGACACCACCACCGAACCGGCTGGCACGCGGCCGTAATGCACTTGGCCTGTGGCGCGGTCGTAAATTTTGGTGCTTTGACCGATGTACACCCCCATGGAGATGACCGAATTTTCTTCAACGATCACACCTTCAACAATTTCTGAGCGCGCGCCAATGAAACAGTTGTCTTCGATGATGGTTGGGTTGGCCTGCAAGGGCTCGAGCACCCCGCCCAAACCCACGCCACCCGACAAATGAACGTTTTTACCCACCTGCGCACAAGAGCCCACGGTGGCCCAGGTATCGACCATGGTGCCTTCGTCCACATAGGCACCAATATTGACGTAGCTGGGCATCAAAATCGCGCCTTTGGCGATGTAGCTGCCGCGCCTGGCCACGGCTGGGGGCACCACGCGCACGCCACTTTCCTTCATTTCAGCTTCGCTCAAATGTGAAAACTTGGTTTGAACTTTGTCATAAAAGCCGAGTTCACCTGCTTTGACCACCTGGTTGTCTTTGAGCCGAAAACTCAGCAAAACGGCTTTTTTGATCCATTGGTGCGTGGTCCATTGACCCACCGCCTCGCGGGTGGCCACCCGAAGGCGCCCCGCATTGAGTTCGGCGATGACATGGTCCACCGCTTCGACCACCTCTTTGGGGGCTGCGGCAGGGCTGAGTTGGGCCCGGTTTTCCCAAGCGTTGTCAATGATGGTTTGAAGCTGTTGGCTCATGGTGTCAGTACAGGGTTGTGTTGAAGAAATTGAACGATGCGCTCGGCCGCTTGCAAGCATTCCTCGGTTTGCGCCACCAAAGCCATGCGGATGCGACCAGCCCCAGGGTTGACGCCATGAAACTCACGCGCCAAATAACTCCCCGGCAAAACCGTGACATTGTATTGAGCCAACAGTTGCTGGGCGAAAAGATCGTCGCGGTTTTGCCACCCGGGGGGCAAGCCGGCCCACAGGTAAAAGCCCGCGTCGGGCAAATGCACATCCAAAACCTGGGCCAAAACAGGCGTCACGCGGGCAAATTTTTCCCGGTACATCTGCCGGTTTTCTCGCACGTGGTCCTCGTCTTGCCAAAGGGCCTTGGACGCGGCTTGAACCATGCCGCTCATGGCGCTGCCGTGGTAGGTGCGGTAGAGCAAGTACTTTTGAATGATCTGGGCGTCGCCGGCCACAAACCCGCTGCGCATCCCAGGCACGTTGCTGCGCTTGGACAAGCTGGTGAAAGCCACCAAATTTTTAAATTGGGTTCGACCCAAACGATGGGCCGCTTCCAAGCCGCCCAAGGGGGCTTCATCGCGGAAATAAATTTCGCTGTAGCACTCGTCGGATGCGATGACAAATCCATGCCGATCGCTGAGTTCAAACAAAGTTTCCCACTCTGACAAGGGCATCACCGCACCGGTGGGGTTGCCAGGCGAGCAAACAAACAGCAATTGCGTGTGGGCCCATACCGAATCGGGCACACTGGCCCAATCTTGGGCGAAATTGCGCTGCGCCACACTCGGCACGTAATAAACATCCGCCCCGCCAAGCAATGCGGCACCTTCGTAAATTTGATAGAAGGGATTGGGGCAGACCACCCAGGGGCGTGGCGCGCCGGCCTGCGGGTTGAGCACCGCTTGGGCAAAAGAAAACAAAGCCTCGCGCGAGCCATTGACGGGCAATATTTGGCTCTGGCTGTCAATCTGGATCTGATAACGATCACCCAACCACTGGGCGCAAGCTTGGCGCAAGCTGGCCTCTCCGGCGGTGGGGGGGTAGGCGGCCAAACTGGAAAAAGACTGATTCATCACCGCCATGACCATGGGCGGGGTGGCATGTCTGGGCTCGCCAATCCCCAGGCTGATGCCTTTGTATGCTGGATTGGGCTGCACCCCAGCAAAAAGTTGGCGCAATCGCTCAAATGGATAGGGTTGCAGGCGGTCAAGAAGGGCATTCATGGCTGGTATTATCCCTTGTGCCAAGCTGTCAGGCCTCAAATTGGACGCACCCACACTCTATCACGTCGCACCTCATCCATCATGAATGAAGATTTTGCTCATCTTGATTTAAGCCAAGCGGCCCAGTATGCGGTTGATGCGGCTTTGTTGCCCAGTTTGATCGAAACCTTTGACATCAGTTTGACCAAAGAACGCAGCGCCATCGAATCGCTTTTGAATGGGGACGATGTGGCTGCGGTGCGCATGAGCCTGCATTCGCTCAAAGGTTTTGTGCCGATTTTTTGCGAAACCGTTTTGGCCCAGGAGGTCATCCAATTGGAGGCCCTGGTGAGAAAAGACAGCTTGGACAGCTTGCGCCCGCGCATGGCGCTGCTGGTGGGCAAACTGTTGGCTTTGGAGCACGATGTCCAGCTGTGGCGGGCGCGGTTTGAACGCGACCCCCATGATCCCGGCCTGTTCCCGTCAGCTTGACGGTCAAGGTGTTTTTTTGATTCTTTACAGGCCTCTCGGTGCGTCTCAATTCCATTAAGTTATCCGGCTTCAAGTCTTTTGCCGAACCCACCCATTTCATGCTGCCCGGTCAATTGGTCGGGGTGGTGGGGCCCAACGGTTGTGGCAAGTCCAACATCATTGACGCCGTGCGCTGGGTGTTGGGCGAAAGCCGTGCCAGTGAACTGCGTGGCGAGTCCATGCAAGACGTCATTTTCAATGGCACCACCACGCGCAAATCCTCCAGCCGATCCAGCGTCGAATTGATTTTCGACAACGGCGATCACCGCGCTGGGGGCCAGTGGAGCCAGTTTCCGGAAATTGCGGTCAAACGGGTTTTGACCCGTGACGGCACCAGCAGCTACTACATCAACAACCAACCGGTGCGCCGCCGCGATGTGCAAGATGTGTTTCTGGGCACGGGCTTGGGCCCCCGTGCCTACGCCATCATTGGCCAAGGCACGATCAGCCGCATCATCGAGTCCAAACCCGAAGAACTGCGCTTGTTCCTGGAAGAGGCAGCTGGCGTCTCTAAATACAAAGAGCGCCGCCGCGAGACCGAGAACCGCTTGAGCGATACGCGAGAGAACCTCACCCGCGTTGAGGACATCTTGCGCGAGCTGAATGCCAATTTGGAAAAACTCGAGCGCCAAGCTGAGGTCGCCCAGCGCTTCAAAGACTTGCAAGAGCAAGTGGGCTTGAAACAAAAACAATTTTGGTTTTTGAAACGCGCTGAATCCTTGGCAGACCAAACCCAATTGCAAGAAAACATTTTGCAAGCCACCAATGGCCTGGAATCCAAAGTGGCTGATTTGCGCCACATTGAAGCCGATTTGGAAACCATCCGCCAAGCCCACTACGCTGCCGGCGATCAAGTCAACCAGTGCCAAGGTTTGCTGTATGAGGCCAGCGCTGAGGTAGGGCGGTTGGAAGCGGAAATTCGATTCGTGGTGGAGGGCCGCCAACGTGCCCTGGCGCGCATCGAGCAAGTCAAAGCCCAAGCCGCCCAATGGCACGATCAATCGGTGCAAGCCCAAGAGGAAATCACCCGCTTGCAAAGCCAAAGTGCCGATGGCCAAGAGCAAGCTGAAATTTTGCAAGCCCAGTGTGAAGAGCAGCAAACCCATTTGCCGCAATTGGAAGACGCTGTGCGCCAAGGGCAATCTTCGGCCAATGAGCAACGCTTGCAGGTGGTGCAAGTGCAGCAACGCATCCAAGTCCTGGCCGCCGATCAACGCAACCTGGAAGAACAACGCCGACAAATGGAGTTGCGCCGGGAAAAGCTCGATGGCGACAAGCGCGCCTTGTCCTTGCCCGATTTGCAACAAGTTGCCCAAGCCCGCACCTCGATGCAGCAAGCCCAAAGCCAGGCCGAGCAGGCCCAGGCCGCGTTGCTCGACCTGGAGGCCGCTTTGCCCGAACTGGATGGCCAGCGCCAGGCGGCGCAAGCCTCGGTCAACAGCGAGTCGGCCGGCCAAGCCGATTTATCGGCGCGTTTGCAGGCGCTGAAAGCCTTGCAAGAAAAGGTCAAAACCGACCAAAAGCTCAGCCCCTGGTTGAGTCGGCACGGTTTGGACACCTTACAGGCGCTGTGGAGTCGCTTGCACATCGAAGCAGGTTGGGAAAATGCTTTGGAGGCGGCATTGCGCGAACGCCTTTCGGCTTTGGAAGTGGGTCAATTGGACTTGGTCAAGGCCTTTGCCCAAGAACCGCCCCCCACAAAATTGAGCTTTTACAGCCCGACGGCCGCTTCGGCGGACACCCCCGCTGATGGGCGCAACCGTTTGCTTGATTTGCTGCGCGTCAACGATGCCGGGCAAAAAGCCTTGCTCTCGCATTGGCTGGCCCATGTTTACACCGCGCCGACCTTGGAGGTCGCGTTGTCTCAACGCACCGCCTTGCTCCCCGGGGAGGTGATTTATGTGCCCCAAGGGCATGCCGTCACCCGCATGAGCGTGGGTTTTTACGCACCCGACAACGAGCAAGCGGGATTGCTCGCGCGGGCCCAGGAAATTGAAAACCTGGAAAAACAAGTGCGCGCCCAGGCCTTGATTTTTGAAGAGGCCCGCAACGCTTCGGCGCGTGCCGAAGCCGCTTACAACGAGGTGCGGCTGCAACTCAACGGGGCACGCGTGGCAGCCAGCGAGACCCAAGCCAAGGCCCATGCCTTGCAAGTGGCTTCCCTGCAATTGGACCAATTGGCCGAGCAAGCCCAAAGTCGCTCTCAGCAAATCGACCAAGATTTGGCGGAAATGGAAGCCTTGGCCCAGGACATGCAAGCGCGTTTGGTTCAGTCGCAAACGGAATTTGAAGAGCTGGACATGCAACTGGCCGATGGCCAAGAGCGCCATGCCCAACTCGAAGACCAGGCCATGGCCGCCCAACGCCGCTTGGACGATGCCCGCGAGCAACTGCGCAGCCTGGAGCGCCAGGCCCAAGAGGCCGACTTCAACCGACGCAGCTTGGTCAGCCGACAAGCCGAACTCAACCGCGCCATTGAAACCGCCCAGCAGCAAATTCAAACCATGGCGGCGCAACAAACCCAGGTCGAAGAAGAATTGCAGCGCCTGTCGGATGTGGCCGCTCAAGCGGGCTTGCAAGCCGCGCTGTCACTCAAATCTGAGCGTGAAGCCACCTTGGGCGCCAAGCGCAGCGAATACGACGACTTGACCACCAAGCTGCGCGCCAGCGATGAACGGCGCTTGCAAATCGAACGCGAGCTCGATCCCTTGCGCCAACGCATCACCGAACTGCAACTCAAAGAGCAAGCGGCGCGATTGGGGTCTGACCAGTACAACCAGATGCTGATCGATGCGCAGGCCGATTTAGAGGCCTTGGCCCTGTCAGTGGCGCAGGATCAGGTGCGCATCCACGGCATGCAAACGGAAATCGACCGACTCAACCGTGAAATTCAATCCTTGGGTGCGGTCAACTTGGCCGCCCTGGAAGAGCTCAGCAGTGCCCGTGAACGCAAAGGCTTTTTGGACGCTCAATCGGCCGACCTGAATGAAGCCATGGTCACCTTGGAAGACGCCATCAAGAAAATTGACGCCGAAACGCGTGACCTCTTGGGTGGCACCTTCAAAACCGTCAACGAACACTTTGGCCGCATGTTCCCCGAGTTGTTTGGCGGTGGCAATGCACGTTTGGTCATGACGGGCGAGGAAATTCTGGACTCGGGTGTCCAAGTGATGGCCCAACCCCCAGGCAAGAAAAACCAAACCATCCACTTGCTCTCGGGCGGCGAAAAAGCCTTGACCGCGATTGCCTTGGTGTTTGCCATTTTTCAACTCAACCCAGCGCCGTTTTGCTTGCTCGATGAGGTCGATGCGCCACTGGACGATGCCAACACCGAGCGCTATGCCAAATTGGTCTCGAGCATGGCCAAAGAAACCCAGTTTTTGTTCATTTCTCACAACAAGATTGCGATGCAAATGGCTGAGCAGTTGATCGGCGTGACCATGCAAGAGCAGGGCGTGTCCCGCATCGTCGCGGTCGACATGGAGTCGGCTGTGGGCTTGGCAGAACCCGTGTGACCCACCCATGAGCAATTTTCAAATTGGTTTGGCCATCGCTGGCGGCGTGGTGTTGGTGGCGGTGGTGGCCCACAGTGCCTGGACCTCGCGCAAAAACAAACCGCGTCAAGCCCAGGATTTGCCCCCCGTGGAGCCCAATTTGGAGCCCCTGCCAAACCTGCAAGGCCCATCGCCCGATGGTGACTTGATGCCCCCACCATCCAGGCCGCCTTTTGACGCTGGCATCGAACCATCCCCCCCCTCAGGCTTGAACGCCGAGGGTTCGCACCCAGATCGCTGGGCACCAGAGCCCCGTCAAGCCACCCCTGTTTCTTTCTCCGCCACCCCCCCAGTTGCCCCGCCCAAGTCCGCGCCTTGGGAAGATGCCCCGGCTGACTTGCCCACACTGGAGAAGCCAGCGGCATTGGACGCGCTCATCGATGTCATGGCCCCCATCGAGTTGGAGTCGCCTGTGTCGGGTGATGCGGCCTTGGCGGTCGCCCCAACCACCGCACGCGTGGGCAGCAAATTTTTCGCCATTGAAGGTTTGAACATGCAATCGGGCGAATGGATGCCCCTGCGCTTGGGGCAGCGCTACAGCGCCTTCCAAGCGGGCATGCAATTGGCCAACCGCACGGGGGCCTTGAACGAAATCGAATACTCGGAATTCGTCATGAAGGCGCAAACCTTTGCCGATGCCCTCAATGCCCAAGTCGAGTTTGCCGACATGTTGGAGGTGGTGGCCCGCGCTCGGGAGTTGGATCAATTTGCCAGCAGCCACGATGCGCAACTCAGCTTCACCTTGCGTGCCACGCAGGCCGCATGGAGCCCCGGTTATGTGCAACAAAACGCCTCGCGCATCGGCTTTGTGCCCGGGGTCATACCGGGCCGCATGGTGTTGCCAGCCCCGTTCATGGGCCTGGCCCCGATCGTCGTGTTGTCATTCGATCCGCAAGCGGCCATGGCCGAAGATCCCGCGCAATCGGCGGTGCGTGAAATCAACCTCAGCTTGGATGTGCCCCATGTGTCTCGCACCGAAGAGCCTTTTGCCCGGCTGTGTCATGCGGCGCGCGAGCTGGCCAAAGCCATGGATGGCACCATCACCGACGACAACGGCCAGCCCTTGGCCGATGCGGCCTTGCGCGCCATCGACACCGATTTGCGCACCCTCTACAACACCTTGGATGCGCGAGATCTCTCGGCAGGCTCACCGCAGGCCCGCCGACTGTTCAGTTGATGGGCGGTCTTTCACCGGCACTGATTCAACACCATGGATGCGATGACCCCGGCCCCTGAGGAGCTGGCCTCGGCGGCCAATCCGGTGGCAGCGCACATGGCCGAATTGCGGGCCCAACTGCGACATCACGGGCACATGTATCACGTGCTGGATGCGCCCACCATCCCCGATGTGGAATACGACCGTTTGTTTCGCGAACTGCAGCGCTTGGAACAAGCCCACCCCGAATGGTGTTCAGCCGACTCGCCCACGCAACGTGTGGGTGGTGCGCCGGTGCAGGCATTTGCCAGCGTTGCGCACCAGGTGCCCATGTTGAGCATCCAAACCGAGACCGACAACACCGAGCAAGGGGCGCACCTGTTCGATCAACGGGTGCGCAAACAATTGCAATGCCTGGAGACCGATCCACCGCTGGAATATGTCGCTGAGCTGAAATTTGACGGCCTGGCCATCAGTTTGCGTTACGTGCAGCATGTGCTGGTGCAAGCGGCCACCCGAGGCGATGGCGCTTGGGGCGAGGACGTGACCCACAACATCCGAACCATTGGGCAAATTCCCTTGCGACTGCCAGCGCACGCCCCGGCCGAATTGGAGGTGCGCGGCGAAATTTACATGCGCCGCGACGATTTTGAAGCGCTCAATGAGCGCCAACGCCAAAAAATAGCCGCCGGTGCCAAAAACGAAAAAACCTTTGTCAACCCACGCAATGCCGCGGCCGGTGCCGTGCGCCAACTCGACCCCCAAATTGCCGCCCAACGGCCGCTGAGTTTTTTCGCCTACGCCTTGCACTTTCACCCCACCGCACAGGAAAACCTGAGCCCGGTGCAAGCCACCCTGTGGGGCTTGGACCCCTATGGGACCCATGCCCAAGTTTTGGCGGCCCTCAAAGACTGGGGTTTTCCGGTGTCCGCACAGGCGCAAACGGTCAACGGGGCCCAGGGCTTGGTGGCCTTTCACCAACAAATCGCCGCCCAACGCGATCAGTTGCCCTTTGACATCGATGGCGTGGTGTACAAGGTCAATGCCATCGCGGCGCAAGCGGTGCTGGGCATGGTCAGTCGAGAACCCCGCTGGGCGGTGGCGCACAAATTTCCTGCCCAGGAAGAACTCACCACCGTCTTGGACATTGATGTGCAGGTGGGTCGCACCGGCAAACTCACGCCCGTGGCCAAATTGGCGCCGGTGTTTGTGGGTGGGGTCACCGTCACCCATGCCACCTTGCACAACGAAGATGAAGCCCGCCGCAAAGATGTTCGGGTGGGCGACACCGTGGTGGTGCGCCGCGCAGGAGATGTCATCCCCGAGGTGGTCTCGGTGGTGCTGGAAAAGCGCTCGCATGTGGCCCCTGAATTCACCATGCCCAGGGCTTGCCCCGTTTGCGACAGCGTCGCGGTGCGCGAGGAAGGCGAAGCCGATTACCGTTGCTCCGGCGGGCTTTTTTGCCCTGCGCAGAAAAAACAAGCCATCTTGCACTTTGCCCACCGGCGCGCGGTGGAAATTGAGGACCTGGGTGAAAAAATCGTCGACCAATTGGTCGACGCGGGCCTGGTCAACACCTTGCCCGACTTGTACAAGCTGGGCTTTTCTCACTTGGCGGCCTTGGACCGCATGGCTGAAAAATCAGCCAACAATTTGCTGCACAGCATCCACAAATCCAAGGACACCACCTTGCCCAAGTTTTTGTTCGGTCTGGGCATCCGACATGTGGGCGAGTCCACCGCCAAAACCTTGGCCCGCCACTTTGGTGGCATGGACGCCATCATGGATGCCAGCTTGGACCAACTGCTGCAAGTGGCAGATGTGGGCCCCGTGGTGGCCCAAAGCCTGCGCACGTTTTTTGACCAAGCGCACAACCGCGAAGTGGTGGCGCAACTGCGTGCCTGTGGCGTCCATTGGTCAGAGAGTGAGCCCCAGGGGCGTTTGGATTTGCCCTTGGCTGGCCACACCTATGTGATCACCGGTACCTTGCCGAATTTGTCGCGCGAACAAGCGCAAGCCTTGCTGGAGCAAGCCGGCGCCAAAGTGGCGGGCAGTGTGAGCAAAAAAACCACGGCGGTGGTGGCCGGTGAGGCGGCCGGCAGCAAATTGGAAAAAGCCTTGGCCTTGGGCGTACCCGTCCTCGACGAAGCCGGCCTGATGCTGCTGGTCCAAACCCAGCCATGAAGGGTTTGATCGGCATCGACCTGGGCGGCACCAAGATTGAAGTCGCCGTGGTGGACCCGGCAGGCCAGGTCATTCACCGCCACCGCCGACCCACGCCAGTGGGTGACTACCCAGCCACCCTTCAGTGCGTGAGCGACATGTTGGACCACAGCCTGGCCGCCGTGTCCATGCCGCGCCCTGCGGCGGTGGGCATGGCCATTCCCGGGTGCTTGGACCCTTTGACCCACACCGTGCGTGGCGCCAACTCGGTGGTGCTGAATGGCCAACCGATGCAAGCCGATTTGCAACACCTGCTCGGTTGCCAGGTGCGGATGGAAAACGACGCCAACTGCTTGGCGGTGAGCGAGGCGGTGGACGGTGCCGCCGCGGGCCTGAGCCTGGTGTTTGGGGTGATTTTGGGCACCGGCTGTGGCGGTGGTTGGGCCATCCACGGCAAAGCCAGGCGGGGCCCGCATGCGCTGGCCGGCGAGTGGGGGCACAACCCCTTGCCCTGGTTGGGCGAGGGCGATCTGTATAGCCGAGACTGCTGGTGTGGGCAACATGCTTGCTTGGAAACCTGGCTGTGTGGCCCGGGTTTTGCAGCCGATCATGCGGCTCACACGGGGCGCATCGCTCAACCACCAGACATCATCGCTGCCATGCGCCGGGGCGAGCCCCAGGCGCTGGCCAGTTGGGGCCGCTATGTGAACCGCTTGGCCCGTGGCCTGGCGCAAATCATCAACACCATGGACCCCGATGCCATCGTCTTGGGCGGCGGCATGAGCCAGATCGATGAGCTGTACACGGCCCTGCCGCCATTGCTGGCGCGCCACACCTTCACCCGGCCCATCCACACACCCATCCGGCCCGCCATGCACGGTGATGCCTCAGGGGTGCGTGGTGCGGCTTGGTTGTCTCGCTGAATCTTTCCAAAGGAGCCCATGATGGCCATTCACGACATTTTGAAAATGGGTGACCCCAGGTTGCTGCGTCAGGCCCAAGCCGTGCTGAGCTTTGACACCCCTGAACTGCACGCCTTGGTGCGCGACATGCAGGAAACCATGGCCCAAGTGAACGGTGCCGGTTTGGCGGCGCCCCAAATTGGCGTGGACTTGCAGGTGGTGATTTTTGGCACGGGCCAGGTCAACCCACGCTACCCCGATGCCGAGCCCATTCCCGAAACCGTGTTGATCAACCCCACCATCACCCCACTGGGCGCAGAGGAAGTCGAAGATTGGGAAGGTTGCCTGTCGGTGCCCGGTTTGCGCGGGGTGGTGCCGCGCTGGCAACGCGTTCGCTACCAAGGATGGGATGTGCAGGGCCAGGTGATCGAGCGCGAGGTGTCCGGTTTTCATGCCCGCGTCGTGCAACATGAGTGCGACCATTTGGTCGGCAAGTTGTACCCCATGCGGGTGCGCGACTTCAGCCGCTTTGGTTACACCGATGTGCTGTTTCCAGGCATCAGCGCCGTGGAAGACGATTGATCGTTGTCACTGAACGCTCAAGGATTCGAGCAACTCGGTTTCAATGTCAATTTGGCTGCGGTTGTGTTGCAGCGAAGGGCCGTCGATCAAAAAGGTGTCTTCGACCCGCTCGCCCAAAGTGGATATCTTGGCCAATTGCAAATGGATTTGGTGCCGCGCCAAGACCCTGGCAATGCCATACAGCAAACCCACCCGGTCGCTGGCCGAAACGCTGAGCAGCCAGCGCTGGGCCTTTTCGTCGGGCTGCAAACTCACCCGCGGGGCAATCGGGAAGTTTCTGACCCGCCGCGACACCCGCCCGTGGCTGGCCGTGGGCAGGGGACCGGCCAGCGCCAAGGTGTCGGCCAAATCTCGCTCGACCATGGTGCTGAGCTCTCGGTAATGCTCGCTCATGTGCGGCGTGACCACTTGAAAAGTGTCCAAGGCGCGGCCATTGGGGGCGGTATAAATTTTGGCGTCTTGCACGCTGATGCTGTTGTGGTCAAAGTAGCCACAAATGCGGGCGAACAAATCGGGGGCATCGGGGGCAAACACCATGATTTGCAAGCCTTCGCCGGTCGGGGAAGGGCGGCAGCGAACCATGGCCGGCGGAGTTTCCTGGGTGTTTTGGGTCAACCATCGCGACAACTGGCGCGTGTGCCAAGCGATTTCCTGGGCATCGTGGCGCATGAAATAGCCCACATCCAAAGCGTTCCACAAGTTTTTGTGGGCATCGTGGGGCAGCGCATGCAAGGCCAAGTTTTCCAGGGCTTCGCGCTTGCGCGCCTCGACCACCGAGTCCGGGTCCGGGGCCCGGCCGCCCATGGCGCGGGCCGTGTATTTGTACAAGTCCTCCAACAGCTTGCCCTTCCAAGCGTTCCACACCTTGGGGCTGGTGCCACGGATGTCGGCCACGGTCAACAAATACAGGGCGGTCAACTGGCGCTCGCTGCCGACACGGCGTGCAAACTGGGCGATCACCGAGGGGTCATTGAGGTCTTCTTTTTGCGCCACATGGCTCATGGTGAGGTGTTCGCTGACCAAGAACTCCACCAAATTGGCGTCGTCGCCGGTGATCTGGTGGGTGCGGCAAAACCGCCTGACTTCCATGCGGCCTTCCACCGAGTGGTCTTTGCCGCGGCCTTTGGCAATGTCATGGAACAGGGCCGCCACATAAAACAACCATGGCTTGTCCCAGCCGCTGGCCAGTTGCGAACAAAACGGGTATTCGTGGGCATGCTCGGCAATGAAAAAACGCCGCACATTGCGCAAAACCATCAGGATGTGCTGGTCGACGGTGTACACATGGAACAAGTCATGCTGCATTTGGCCCACGATGCGCCGAAAGGTCCACAAATAGCGCCCCAGCACCGAGGTTTGGTTCATCAAGCGCATGGCGTGGGTGATGCCCAGGGGTGACTGCAAAATCCGCACAAACATGGCGTGGTTGGCTGGGTCTTTTCGGAATGCGGCGTCCATGACCGGCCTGGCGTTGTACAGCGCGCGCAAAGTGCGCGACGACAGCCCTTTGATGCCAGGGGTGGTTTGGTACAACCAAAAGGTTTCCAAGATCGCGTGGGGCTGTTGCAGGTAGACCTCATCGGTGCGCACATCCAACATGCCTGATTTGTTGGCAAAGCGTTCGTTGATCGGGTGCGGCGTGTGGTCTCCGGGGATGAGCTGCTCCTCCAAATTCAGCACCACGATTTGGTTGAGCTGGGTCACCGCTTTGGCTGCCCAGTAATAGCGCTTCATCAAGGCCTCACTGGCTTGGCGGGCATGGGTGCTGCCATCCGGGTTTTGACCCAGGCCCAAGCGCAATCCCAAGGCGCTTTGCAGATCGAAAACCAAACGGTCTTCGCGCCGGTTGGCTTCCAGGTGCAGCAACACGCGCACCAAACTCAACCATTGTTCATTGCGGGTGAGTTGGCGCGCCTCGTGGGCGGTGACCAGGCCACTGTGGGCCAGCTCACGCCAACTGTGGCCCAAACCCGCGGCCTTGGCCACCCATTTCAAGATGTGCAAATCGCGCAATCCGCCCGGAGACTCTTTGCAATTGGGCTCCAGGGCATAGGGTGTGTTCTCGAATTTGGTGTGGCGTTGGCGCATCTCCAAGGTTTTGGCCACAAAAAAGGCCTTGGCGTCCATGGCTTGCGCAAAGCGGCGTTGGAATTCTTCAAACAAGCCTTTTTGCCCGCAAACCCAGCGCGCTTCGAGCAAAGAGGTCTGCACCGTCACATCTTTGGCCGACTCCAGCATGCATTCTTCAACCGTTCGAACGCTCGAGCCCACCTCCATGCCTGCGTCCCAGCACTGGCTGATGAAGCGCTCGACTTGACCGCGCAAGGCGTCGTCTTGCTCCAAGGCCACGCCAGAGGGCATCAATACCAAAACATCGACATCCGAATAAGGATAGAGCTGGCCCCGCCCATAGCCACCGACAGCCACCAAAGTCAGGCTGTCGGCCAAGCCGCATTGGTGGAACAACTGCGTCAGGGTTTGGTCATTGAGCGCGCACAGCGCTTCCAGGAAGTGTGTGACACGCCGCACCGTGATCGGAGCTTGGGTCAAACCAGCCAGCAGGTTTTTTTTGGCGGCGCGGTGATGCGCGTCGGGTGAACCCATGGACAGGGTGTCAGCAACAGGTGGTGGTGACAAAGGCGGGCAGGGCCGGGCTGCCTTCGGACAGGGTCAACACTTCATAACCCGTGGGGGTGACCAAAATGGTGTGCTCCCATTGGGCCGACAAGGAATGGTCGCGGGTCACGATGGTCCAGCCGTCGCCCAGCTCCTTGATGTCACGCCGCCCAGCGTTGATCATGGGCTCGATGGTGAAGGTCATGCCGGCTTGCAACTCCTCCAAGGTGCCGGGTTTGCCGTAGTGCAACACCTGGGGATCCTCGTGAAACTTTTCACCAATGCCATGGCCGCAAAACTCACGCACCACGGAAAAGCCGTGCCCCTCGGCAAAGCGCTGGATCGCAAAGCCAATGTCACCCAAACGGGTCCCCGGCTTGACTTTGACAATGCCGTGCCACATCGCGTCATAGGTCAATTGGCACAGGCGCTTGGCGGCAATCGAGGCTTCGCCCACCGCAAACATGCGGCTGGTGTCGCCATGCCAGCCGTCTTTGATCACGGTGATATCGATGTTGATGATGTCCCCACGCTTCAAGGCCTTGTCGCTGGGGATGCCATGGCACACCTGGTGGTTGATCGATGTGCAAATCGATTTGGGGTAGGGCTTGTAGCCTGAGGGCGCGTAATTCAGGGGGGCCGGAATGGCTTGCTGAACCTGGGTGATGTAGTCGTGGGCCAGTTGATCCAGGTGATTGGTGGTCACGCCCACTTGCACATGGGGGGTCAAAAAATCCAAAACCTCGGAGGCCAGGCGACCGGCCAAACGCATGCCGTCAATGCCGGCTTTGTCTTTGTATGTGATGCTCATGGGCTGGCATTATCTCAGCCCTGGGCACCCGTGGCGGTGACGTAAAATTGGCCTCATTCTTCAACGAGCCTGCACCCCAGTCAGCGGTGCGGTGCCAGACTACCAAGGCCACCCCGTGACCCTGCACATCACTGAATTCCCAGGCGACAACGCACTGAGTGGCTTTCGCCTGCGCCAACTCTTGCCGCGTTTGCAAAGCATCCATCTCCCGTTGCAAGATTTGCAAGCGCGCCATGTGTATTTGGTGGCCAGCGGGCAGGCGCTGGAAGCCGACACCCATTCGGCCGTGCAACGCTTGCTCGGCCCCGCCCGGCATTGGCCCGCCACAGCGCAGAACAGCTTGGTGGTCAGCCCGCGCTTGGGAACGGTCTCGCCCTGGGCGTCCAAAGCCACTGACATTGCGCGCAATTGCGGCTTGCCACTGCACCGCATCGAGCGGGTGACCGAGTACCAATTTGTTTTCGGCGCTGGGCCTGCGCCCCAAAACGACATGTGGCAAGCCCTGGGCGAGCCCTTGTTTGACCGCATGACAGAGTCAATGCACCTGGGTTTGGCGGCTGCCCACGCCTTGTTTGCGCCCGTACAAGCACCTGCCATGCAGCATGTGGATGTGCTGCATGCGGGCCGAGCCGCGTTGAGCCAAGCCAATCTGCAATGGGGTTTGGCGCTGGCTGAGGACGAAATCGACTACTTGCTGGATGCATTTCGCAAACTCGGACGCAACCCCACCGATGTGGAGTTGATGATGTTTGCCCAAGCCAACAGCGAGCACTGTCGGCACAAAATCTTCAACGCCCGCTTCACCATCGACGGGCAAGACCAAGCACTGAGCATGTTTGGCATGATTCGCCACACCCATGAACAACACCCGCAGCACACGGTGGTGGCCTATTCCGACAATGCCTCGGTGATGCACGGCCACCAGGTGCAGCGCTGGGGGGCGATCGCCCAAGCAGGCCTGTCTGTGTACACCAAAGAAGACGCCTTGCACCATGTGCTGATGAAGGTGGAGACCCACAACCACCCCAGCGCCATCTCACCGTACCCAGGTGCGGCCACCGGCGCGGGAGGGGAAATCCGTGACGAGGGCGCCACCGGTCGCGGCTCACGGCCCAAGGCGGCCTTGACCGGCTTCACCGTGTCCAAATTGTGGAACAGCACTTTGCAGCGCCCCGCCCACATGGCCAGTGCTTTGCAAATCATGACCGAGGGGCCCCTGGGCGCGGCAGCGTTCAACAACGAGTTTGGCCGGCCCAACTTGGTCGGCTACTTTCGAGAATACGAGCAAGTCGTCGCCGGGGTGGTGCGCGGCTACCACAAGCCCATCATGATCGCGGGCGGCTTGGGCACCATTGACGCCCAGCAAACCGAAAAAATCCGTTTTCCCGCAGGCACCTTGCTCATCCAATTGGGGGGGCCGGGCATGCGCATTGGCCTGGGCGGTGGCGCAGCCAGTTCCTTGTCCAGCGGGACGAATGCGGTCACCCTCGACTTTGATTCGGTGCAACGCGGCAACCCCGAAATTCAACGCCGGGCGCAAGAGGTCATCAACCAGTGCTGGGCCCAGGGCCGCGACAACCCGATTTTGGCCATCCACGATGTGGGGGCAGGTGGCTTGTCGAATGCGTTTCCCGAGTTGGTCAACGATGCCGGGCGCGGGGCGCGCTTTGACATGTCCAAAATTCCTTTGGAAGAAAGCGGCATGTCGCCGCGCGAGATTTGGAGCAATGAAAGCCAAGAGCGTTATGTGCTGGCCGTCTCGCCCACATCGCTGGATGCCTTCAGCGCCTTGTGTGCGCGCGAACGCTGCCCATTCGCCGTGGTCGGCGTGGCCACCGACGACGCCCATTTGAGCTTGCACCAAGCTTCCGGCCAGAACCCGGTGGACATGCCCCTCAATGTGCTGCTGGGCAAGCCGCCCAAAATGCACCGCAACGTGACCCGCCAAGCCTGGCGCGGAACAGCCATGGACCTGGACGGCGTCAACTGGACAGATGCGGTGGTCCAAGTGCTCAGCCACCCCACGGTGGCGTCCAAGCGGTTTTTGATCACCATTGGTGACCGCACGGTGTCGGGCTTGACCCACCGCGACCAAATGGTCGGCCCCTGGCAGGTGCCGGTGGCCGATTGCGCCGTCACCTTGGCCGATTACCAAGGTTTTGCTGGTGAGGCCATGGCCATGGGCGAGCGCAGCCCCCTGGCCAGCCTCAATGCCCCAGCCGCAGGTCGCATGGCCGTGGCTGAAGCCCTGACCAATTTGATGGCCGCCCCGTTTCAAATGGACAAGGTCAAACTGTCGGCCAATTGGATGGCCGCCTGTGGGGAGCCCGGCGAAGACGCGGCCTTGTACCAAACCGTGCAAGCCGTGGCCATGGACTTGTGTCCGGCCTTGGGCATCTCCATTCCCGTGGGCAAGGACAGTTTGTCCATGCGCACCCAGTGGCGCGAACAGGGGCAAGACCACCAGGTGGTCTCACCCGTGAGCTTGATCGTCACCGCGTTTGTCAGCCTGGATGATGTGCGCGGCACCTGGACCCCGCAACTCAATGCTTCAGAGGTCGACACCAGCCTGATCTTGGTGGACCTGGGCCGCGGCCAATGCCGCATGGGTGGCAGCGTGCTGGGCCAGGTACTGGGCCAATCTGGCGACCGCGTGCCTGACTTGGACCAGGCACAAGACCTGCTGGCCTTGGCCGCCGCATTGCACGATTTGCGCGCCCAGTCATTGGTGCTGGCCTACCACGACCGCAGCGATGGTGGTCTGCTGGCGACCGTGGCCGAAATGGCTTTTGCCGGCCAAGTGGGCGTGGCCTTGAACATCGATTTGCTGGTCACCGAAGGCGACGGCATCAGCGACAGCCGTGCCGACCACGGCGACAGCAAAAACTGGGCGGCCCAAGTGGGGGTGCGGCGCCACGAACGAAGTTTGCAAGCCTTGTTCAACGAGGAATTGGGCGTGGTGATCCAGGTTCGCACGGCCCAGCGCGATCAGGCTTTGGGCATCTTGCGCCAACATGGTTTGTCCTTGCACAGCCATGTCATTGGCAAAACCCGCCCCCACCAAGATGGCTTGAACCGTGGCCTGGGAGAGCTCAGCATCTGGCGCGACGCCAAAGAAATTTTCAGCGCACAGCTTTCGGACCTGATGCTGGCCTGGGACGCCGTCAGTTGGAAGATTTGCCAGCAGCGCGACAACCCCGAATGCGCCGATGCCGAACATGCCGCCATGGCCCAACCCACGCCGCTGCACTGGCATGTGCCTGCAACGGTTCAGGCCCACCTGGACATGCCTTATGTGAATCTGGCCCGTCCCCGCGTGGCGGTGCTGCGCGAACAAGGGGTGAACTCGCACTTGGAGATGGCTTACGCCTTTGACGCGGCGGGTTTTGAAGCCGTGGACGTGCACATGACCGACCTGCAACAAGGCCGGGTCAGCCTACCTGAATTTGCTGGTTTTGTCGCTTGTGGTGGTTTCAGCTACGGCGACACCTTGGGTGCGGGCGTGGGCTGGGCGCGCAGCATTGCCTTCAACCCCAAGTTGGCCGACCAGTTTCAAGCCTTCATGCAGCGCAGCGACCGCTTTGGCCTGGGGGTGTGCAATGGTTGCCAAATGATGGCCGCCTTGGCCGACCTGATTCCTGGCGCCCAAGACTGGCCACGCTTCACCACCAACCTGAGTGAACGCTTCGAGGCACGCCTGTCCCAAGTCGAAGTGCTGGACTCACCAAGTTTGTTCTTCCAAGGCATGGCCGGTTTGCGCTTGCCGATTGCCGTTTCCCACGGTGAGGGCTATGCCAACTTTGCACTGCGCGGCGACTTGTCGCGGGTGCACCAAGCCATGCGCTTTGTCGACGGCTTGGGCGCGGGCACCGAGCAATACCCGCTCAACCCCAATGGCAGCCCTGGTGGCTTGACCGCGGTGACCACCGCCGACGGGCGCTTCACCGCCATGATGCCGCACCCCGAGCGGGTGTTTCGCCAGGTCCAAATGAGCTGGACCCCAGCCGACCCCAGTGCCCACAGCCCGTGGATGCACATCTGGCACAACGCCCGCCGTTGGGTGGGCTAAATCCCATGAAAAAAGGGGCCTCGCGGCCCCTTTTGGATAAACCCACGGTGTGGGCTTTGATCACTCGATCTTGGCTTTGGCGCGCAGGTCTTGCTGGAATTGACCCATTTTTTGTTGCAGCATTTGCTGGGAAATTTGGGGTTTGACATCGTCGAATTTGGGCAACTGGGCTTCACGCACATCGTCCAAACGGATCACATGCCAACCAAACTGGGTTTTCACCGGCTTTTCAGTCAGTTGACCTTTTTTCAAGGCCACCATGGCTTCGGAAAACTCTTTCACATAGTTGCCGCCAGCGGCCCAATCCAGGTCACCACCGTTGGCACCTGAGCCAGGGTCCTTGGATTGCTTTTTGGCCAGGTCTTCAAACTTGGCGCCTTTTTTCAGGCTGGCCACGATGGCCTTGGCTTGGTCTTCTTTTTCGACCAAGATGTGGCGCGCGCGGTATTCCTTGCCGCCATTGGCCGCCACGAATTTGTCGTACTCGGCCTTGATGTCGGCATCGGTGACCTTGTCTTTGTTTTGCTGGTCGTTGAACAACTCACGAATCAAAATCGATTGGCGCGCCAATTCCAATTGGTTTTTGTATTCGTCGGATGCATCCAAACCACGGCGCATGGCCTCTTGCATGAAGATTTCGCGGTTGATGACTTCTTCTTTGATTTGGGCTTCCAACTCAGGCGTGACCGGTCGGCCAGATTTGGCCAGTTGCTCGGCCAACACCTCGGCGCGGGCTTTGGGCACGGCCTTGCCGTTGACGATGGCCAGGTTTTGCGCCCACAAGGCAGCACTCAAGGTGCTCAAGGCGCAGGCAGTCAGCAAAGACCTGAAGGAGGGGTGTGTCATGGGAAAAGGCTCTCTATGGGCGGTTGGTGGACAGACCCGCTCCAGATGAAGGCGGGTCGACAATTTCGATGGCCAAAGCGTGCAAGCCCTGATCGATGAAATCTTGCAGCGCATCATACACAAGGCGATGCCGTTTGACCCTTGACAGACCCATGAAACGGTCGCAGCCAATGCGCACCCGAAAATGGGTGCCATGCCCCAGGTCATTGGCGCCGACATGGCCCGCATGATCGGCGCTTTCGTCGATCACCTCCAAGCGAAAAGGTTGCAACTGTTGGACCAAACGTTGGTGCAATTGCGCAGCGTGGGGCGTCATGGTTTGGGGTCCGAGGGGGCGGTGTCTGGCGATTCGGGCGCCATGAAGCGGCCCAGGTACATCGCTTGCGCCAAGACAAAGACCAGCATCAAACCCATGCCGCCAAACAACTTGAAATTGACCCAGGTGTCGGTGTCAAAGTGATAGGCGACCCACAAATTGAGCACGCCCATCACGGCGAAAAACCCGCACCAGCTCCACAACATCACGCGCCATGCGTGGTCGGGCAACACCATTTGGCTTTTCATCAAACTTTGCAACCAATTGCGGCGGAAAAACACCTGGCCCACCAGCAATGCCCCGCCCATGGACCAATACAAGACGGTGGGTTTCCATTTGATGAAGGTCTCGTCCTGGGCGATCAAGGTAGCGCCACCGAAGACCACGATCACCCCCAGGCTCAGCCACTGCATGGGCTCGGTGCGGCCTGTGCGGTAACGCATCCAAGCCAATTGCAACAAAGTGGCCACGATGGCCACCGTGGTGGCGACAAAAATGCCCCATGCCTTGAACGCGCCGAAAAACAACAAAATCGGGAAAAAATCCAGCAGGAGCTTCATTTCTTGTCCTGTCCGCTGGGTACAAATTCCAAGGCCGCCGAATTCATGCAGTAACGCAACCCTGTGGGCTGTGGACCGTCCGGAAAGACATGCCCCAGGTGGGCGCCGCATTGGGCACACAAGGTTTCAGTGCGCAACATCCCCAAGCTGCGGTCGGCGTGTTCGGCAATGGCGTTTGCATCGGCCGCTTGGTAAAAGCTGGGCCAGCCACAGCCGGCATCAAATTTGGTTTGGTGATCAAACAGTTTTTGGCCGCAGCAAATGCATTGGTAGCGCCCAGCCTCCCAGTGCGACTCGTACTTTCCTGTGAAGGGTCGCTCGGTCGCTGCTTGGCGGGTGACGGCAAAGGCCAGGGGTTCGGCCCCTTTATCGGCCAAGTGTTGTTTCCACTCGGCGTCGGTTTTTTGGATGTTCATGAAGAGCAGCTGATGGCAATCGTGGAGGCCCAGTCGGGCGGAAATCCGGCCCGGTGTTCCGAGTCGGGGTGTTCATCAAAGGGGTGGCGCAACAGCGCGAGCAAATTATCCACTTCACTGAAATCACCAGCCTGGGCCATCCGGATCGCCGTTTCGCCCAAGTGATTGCGCAGTACATATTTTGGGTTGGCGCGCAGCATGGCCACACCGGTTTGGGCCCGATCTTGGGTCCTCAGCCGGGCGGTGTAGCGCTGTTGCCAATCGGCCCATGCAGCGGCGTCCAAAAACAAGTCGCGCACCGGTGCCCATGCGGCGGCATCGTTGGACTGCCCGTGGCTGTTGAGGACCGCATGGCTCAAGCGGCGCCAAAAAATGGTGAAGTCCACCGCACCAGCGCTGAGCAAATCCAGCGCCGCCTGGGCCAGCTCAGCGTCCTCGGTGGCGGCACTGATCAGCCCCAGCTTTTTCCGCCACTGAGACAGCAAAGCATGGGGCAGGGCGGTCTTGTAGGTGTTGAGGGCTTCGAGCACCGGCTCGGTCTCGCCCACCAGGGGGGCCACGGCTTGGCCCAAGCAGTAGAGGTTCCAAAAAGCGACCTGGGGTTGGCGCTGGAAGGCATACCGACCTTGGTGGTCTGAATGGTTACAAATGTGGTCGGGGTCGTAGGCGTCCAAAAACTGAAACGGACCATAGTCCAAGGTAAGGCCCAAGACGCTCATGTTGTCAGTGTTCATCACACCATGACAAAACCCCACGCCTTGCCATTGCGCCACCATCTGCGCGGTGCGCTCGGTCACGGTTTGCAGCCATTGCAAGCAGGCCTGTTCGATGGGCAGTTGTTGCTGGGCTATGTCAGGGAAATGCTGGTCTAGGAGTTGGGTCAACAAACGCTTCACCGAATCCCAGTCGCCCAAGGACGCAAAGTGCTCAAAATGCCCAAAGCGGATGAAACACGGTGCCACCCGGGTGACCACGGCAGCGGTTTCTTGGCTTTCCCGCCACACCGGCAGGCCAGAAGCGGTCAAGGCCAAAGCCCGCGTGGTCGGTATACCCAAGCCATGCATGGCCTCACTGCACAGGTATTCGCGGATGCTCGAGCGCAGCACCGCACGCCCGTCCCCGCGCCGTGAATAGGGCGTGGGCCCAGCGCCTTTGAGTTGCCAGTCTTGGCGCCCCAGGGGCGAGTCGATTTCGCCCAATGACAAGGCCCGACCATCCCCGAGTTGGCCGGCCCAAACCCCAAATTGGTGGCCGCTGTATACGCTGGCCACGGGCACTGAACCGGGCCACACCGCATTGCCGCTCAAGGCCTGCAAGCTCAAGGGGTCGTCCCAAAATGCATCGGGCAGGCCCAGCGCTTGACCCAAAGCCCGGTTTTGCGACACCCAATGGGCGGCACCCATGGGCGTGGGCGGGGTGGGGGTGAAAAAGGACGGGCCCAAAGCCTGCATGCCGCTGGACCAGGGCAAATGCGGTGAGGCTGGGTCGGGCCTGTCGGCCACGGCGCTGGTGAAGGATTGCATGGGCCGGATTGTCGGTGTTTGAAAAAGACCTGTGTCGCTCAGGGCATCGCCTGACCGACGGACCCAGCGCGTGCGCCCTGCGGGGCGCAGACCAGCCCCCTTTTCCATGCAAAATAAGCGCCTTTCCAGTACACATCCAAGGGACAAACCATGTTGGGATTGATGCAAGGTCAAGGGTTGGCCATCTCCTCCTTGATCGATTTCGCCGAAAAGCACCACGGCGATGTCGAGGTGGTGTCCAAGCGAGTGGAAGGCGATGTGCACCGCACCCACTGGGCCGGCATCGCCCAACGCGCGCGCCAAGTGGCCAATGCCTTGGATGGCTTGGGTTTGGCCTTTGGCGACCGCGTGGCCACCCTGGCCTGGAACGGTTATCGCCACCTCGAGTTGTATTTCGGGGTCAGTGGCACGGGCCGCGTGCTGCACACCGTCAACCCCCGATTGCACCCCGACCAAATCGCCTGGATTGCCAACCATGCCCAAGACCAGGTCATGTGTTTTGACATGACCTTTTTGCCCATCATCGAAAAAATACATGCCCAATGCACCACGGTCAAGCATTGGATCGCCCTGTGTGATGACGCCCATTTGCCGGCCCAAACCAGCATTCCGGGCTTGCGCAGCTACGAGTCCTGGCTGCAAGCGCAAGACCAGCAATATGTTTGGCCGGTGTTCGACGAGAACTCAGCCTCCAGCATGTGCTACACCAGTGGCACCACGGGCAACCCCAAAGCGGCCGTGTACAGCCATCGCTCCACCATTCTTCATGCGTATGCCGCGGCCTTGCCGGATGTGATGTGCATGTCGGCCCGAGACAGCATCTTGCCCGTGGTGCCCATGTTCCACGTCAATGCATGGGGCATTCCCTACAGCGCCGCCATGGTGGGTGCCAAATTGGTGTTCCCCGGCCCGGCCTTGGACGGGGCATCGGTCTACGGCCTGATTGAGGCCGAAGGCGTCACCTTTGCTGCGGGCGTGCCCACGGTGTGGCAAATGATGCTCAGCCACATGGGCCCCAAAGCGCTGCGCTTCAGCACCCTGCAGCGCACGGTGATTGGGGGCTCGGCCTGCCCACCGGCCATGATCCATGCCTTCAAGAACAACTACGGGGTCGAGGTGTTGCACGCTTGGGGCATGACCGAAATGAGCCCCTTGGGCACCCTGTGCACCTTGAAGAACAAACACTTGGGCCTGCCGCCCGAGGATCAAATGCAAATTCGGCTCAAACAAGGGCGCTGCATTTACGGCATTGACATGAAAATCATTGGCCCCGAGGGCCAGGATTTGCCTTGGGACGGTGTCGCCACAGGCGACTTGTTGGTCAAAGGTCCCTGGGTGTTGCGCGAGTATTACCGCCAAGAAGGCCCCAGCCCCTTGATCGACGGCTGGTTCCCCACCGGCGACGTGGCCTCCATTGACCCCGACGGTTTCATGCAAATCACCGACCGCAGCAAGGACGTCATCAAATCGGGCGGCGAATGGATCAGCTCGATCGACATTGAGAACATCGCCATGGCCCACCCCGACGTTCAAATGGCTGCCTGCATTGGCGTGGCCCATCCCAAATGGGATGAGCGCCCGATTGTGGTGGTGGTGAAAAAGCCCGAAAGCAATTTAGATGCAGCGACTTTGTTGGCTTTTTACCAAGGCAAAACCGCCAAATGGCAAATCCCCGACGACGTGGTTTTTGTGCCCGCCATTCCCCTGGGGGCCACCGGCAAAATGCTCAAAACGCGCTTGCGTGAACAGCTCCAGGATTACCGGTTGCCGGCTTGATGCTTGGCCCATGAGCGCCTGACAGCCCCCCCCCACCAACCACACCATGACAGCCCCCTGACCGAACGGAGAAGCCTTTCACCCTGTCGCAGGTATTGCGCACCCAGGGTGTTCTTGCCACCATGGAGTTTTTTCTCATTTCCCTGATCAATGGGGTGAGCTATGGATTGCTGTTGTTCATGCTGAGTGCGGGTTTGACCCTGATTTTCAGCATGATGGGCGTGCTCAATTTCGCCCATGCCAGCTTTTACATGCTGGGCGCCTATGTGGGCCACAGCTTGAACGCCGCATGGGGCTTTGTCCCAGCATTGGTCTTCGCGCCCTTGGGCGTGGGTTTGTTGGGTGCGGCTTTTGAAAAATGGGTTTTGCGCCGCGTCCATGCCCAAGGCCATGTGCCTGAACTGCTGATCACCTTTGGCCTGGCCTATGTGGTGCTCGAAGTGGTTCAACTGTTGTGGGGCCGCGCGGCGGTGTCTTTTGCGCCGCCGCCCTGGCTGCAAGGGCCTGCCTTCACCCTCGTTGGCGGCGGCCCAGTCGCCGACTTGCACTGGGTTTGGGGTGCGGCACCTGAGGCGGCCTGCCAAGGCCCAGCACGGTGCTCGCCATTTCCGGCCACCCGCGCCTTCATGATGGCCGTGGCCTTGGCCATGGTTCTGGGCCTGTGGGCGCTGATCCACCGCACCCGGGTGGGCTTGGTGATTCAAGCGGCCTTGACCCACCCACAAGCGGTGCAAACCTTGGGGCACAACGTCCCCAGGGTGTTCATGTGGGTGTTTGGTGTGGGGACAGGCTTGGCCGCTTTGGCCGGGGTGATTGGGGGCAGCACCTTTGTCACCGAGCCATCGATGGCGGCGACGGTGGGGTCGGTGGCGTTTGTGGTCATCGTGATCGGTGGCCTGGGTTCCTTGGCCGGTGCTTTTTGGGCCTCGGCGCTCATCGGTACCGTCCAAACCATGGCCGTGGCCATCGACCTGTCCTTGTCCGATCTGTGGTTGGCGCTGGGCTTGCCCAGCCTCTCCCACACGGGGGCTTCATTGTGGATGTCATTGCCCTTGTCACAAGCCGCACCCATCCTGCCTTATTTGTTGTTGGTGCTGATGTTGATGGTTCGCCCCAGGGGCTTGATGGGCACGCGTGAGGGCTGACCCCATGAAGCCAACCCAGCCCCCCTTGGCCAGTCCAAGGGCTGCGCATGCGGCATGGAAATGGATGGGGTTTTTTGCCCTGGTGATCGCGCTGGCACCTTGGGTTTTCAGCAGCCCGTTTGGGCAAGCGGTGTTGACCCAAATCGGCATCGCCATGGTGGCCTGCTTGTCTTACAACATCTTGTTGGGGCAGGGCGGCATGCTGAGTTTTGGCCATGCCGTCTATACCGGGCTGGGTGCCTACATGGCCATGCACGTGCTCCAAGCTTCGGCGGGCGACGGTGGGGTGGTGCCGGTGAGCATGATTCCCTTGGTGGGCGGGTTCAGCGGCATGGGCTTTGCCGTGGTCTTGGGATATGTGACCACCCGCCGATCGGGGACCACCCTGGCCATGATCACCCTGGGGATGGCCGAATTGGTGTTTGCCATGTCGCTGATGTTTTCAGATTTTTTTGGTGGTGAAGCGGGCTTGTCGGGCAATCGGGTGCAAGGCCCCGCGATCTGGGGCATTGATTTCAAGTCGCAGACCCAGGTCTATTACCTGATCGCTGCTTATACATGGGTGTGTGTGGGATTGCTCTATGCCTTGACCCAAACGCCCTTGGGGCGATTGCTCAACGCGGTGCGCGACAACGCTGAGAGATTGTCTTTCCTGGGTTACCAACCCCAGCGGGTGCGTTACTTGGCCTTCATCATCGCTGGGTTTTTTGCCGGTATCTCCGGGGGCATGGCAGTGATTCACTTTGAAATGGTCACCGCCGAGGTGGTGGGCGCCACCCGCTCGGGGGCCTATCTGTTGTTCACCTTTTTGGGAGGCGCGGGCTATTTTGTGGGGCCCATGTTGGGCGCAGTGGGCATGGTGTTGTCGACCGTGTTGCTCTCTGAGTGGACCGCCGCTTGGTTGCTCTATTTGGGCGTGTGGTTTGTGGCCATGGTGATGTACGCGCCCGGCGGCTTGGCCAGCCTGGGGGTGTGGCACCTGCGCTGGGTCACCCAACCCGGCGCTTCTCGCTTGTGGGGTTGGTACCTGGGGTGCTTGATCAGCGCGGCGGTCGCGGCCCTGGGCGCGGCCAGCGCCATTGAACTGTTTTATCACCACCAATGGCAGTCCTCGGTGGGCCAACCCTTGCGCTGGTTGGGTCAGTCCTGGGCCTCGGATCAGCCCCTGCCCTGGCTTTTGGCGGCCTTGGCCTTGATCGCTGGTTTGGCAGCTTGGCGATTTTTCAAACGCCATTGGGACCTGGCTTGGGCGACGCTGGCCTTGCCCGCCGGCGGGGCCGCACCATGACCCCGGCTCTGCGCCTGCGGGACGTGCACAAGCGTTTTGACCACACCAAAGTGATTCAAGGTGTGGACCTGGACGTCATGCCTGGCGAGCGGGTGGCCATCATTGGGCCCAACGGCGCGGGCAAATCCACTTTGTTCCATTTGATCAGTGGCAAATTCAAGCCTGACCAAGGCCACATCGAACTGCGGGGTCAGCGCATTGACGGCTTGCCGCCCCATGCCATCCACCGATTGGGTTTGTCGCGCAGTTTTCAAATCACCCATTTGTTCACGGGCATGTCGGTGTATGAAAACCTGCGCTGCAGCGTGCTGTGGTCATTGGGCCATGGCCACAGCTGCTGGAAATTTTTGTCGTCATTGAAAGACGCCAACGACAGGACCGAGGCCTTGCTGGAACAAATCGGCTTGGGGCACAAACGGCACGACATGGCCAATGACCTGAGCTACGCCGAACAACGTGCCTTGGAATTGGGCGTGACCCTGGGCAGCAACGCCGGCGTGTTGTTGTTGGACGAACCCACGGCGGGCATGAGTCGCAGCGAAACCCGCCATTTCATCGGCCTGATTGCCCAGGTCACCCAAGGCAAAACCTTGCTCATGGTGGAGCATGACATGGGCGTGGTGTTTGAACTCGCCGACAAAATTGCCGTGTTGGTGCAAGGCCAGGTGATGGCCTATGACACCCCCAAGCAGGTGCGTGAAAACCCACTGGTTCAAGCGGCTTACCTGGGTGCCGCACCCAGCAGGGAGGGTGGCCATGCTGGAAGTTGAGAACCTGCACGCCTTTTACGGCAAAAGCCACGTGCTGCACGGCGTGAACTTCACGGTCGGCGAAGGTGAAATTGTGTCCTTGCTCGGGCGCAATGGCTCGGGCCGCAGCACCACCGCCAAAGCCATCATGGGCTTGATGCCCGCCAGTGGTGGCGTGCGCTGGCGCGGTCAATCCTTGCTCGGCCTGGCCCCGCATGACATTGCCCGCTTGGGTGTGGGCCATGTGCCAGAAAACAAAGATGTGTTTCCGCGCCTGACGGTGCACCAAAACCTGATGCTGGGTCAAAAGCGCGCCGGCGCCCGCGCCCGCTGGGGTTTTGACGACATGTATGCCTTGTTTCCACGCCTGCGCGAGCGCCAACATGTGGCCGCCGGGGTGTTGTCGGGTGGGGAGCAACAAATGCTGACCCTGTGCCGAACCCTGATGGGCGATCCCGCCTTGGTCTTGATCGATGAACCCACCGAAGGGTTGGCCCCCCAGGTGGTTGAACAAGTGGCGGTTTTTTTGCAAACCCTGAAAAGCGAACGCATATCGATGCTGTTGATCGAACAAAAATTAACCATCGCCCTGGACATTTCCGATCGCGTCTTGGTCATGGGCCATGGGGAAGTGGTTTTCAATGGCTCCCCCGCCGAATTTTCATGCCAACCCGACGTGCGCCGCGAATGGTTGGAGGTGTGATGGGCTGGTTGTGGGCGAAAAAAGAACGGTCGTTCTTTTTTGGTATCCTTCTCTGAGCTGTTGTCATCATTGGCCCTGAGCCACCACTTAAGGAAATCGCATGAGCGCTGAATACACCGTCCAAGGCGACTTGGCTGTGATCACCATGAACAACCCACCCATCAACGGGCTGGGCTTGAGCACCCGGCAAGCCATCGTGGCCGGTCTGGAAAAAGGATTGGCGGACGACCAGGTCAAGGCCATCATCTTGACCGGGGCTGGCAAAGCCTTTTCGGGCGGGGCCGACATCAAAGAATTTGGATCGCCCAAAGCCGTCCAAGAGCCCAATTTATTGAACGTGATTTTGGCCCTGGAAAACGCCAGCAAACCGGTCATTGCCGCGGTCCACACCGTGGCCATGGGTGGGGGTTTGGAGTTGGCACTGGGTTGCCATTACCGCATCGCCGCCCCGGGCTGCGATGTGGCCTTGCCCGAAGTCAAACTCGGGCTCATCCCCGGCGCGGGCGGCACCCAACGCTTGCCCCGCGTGTTGGGTGTGGAAGCGGCCCTGAACATGATTGTCAGCGGCGAAGCCATCAAAAGCGAGATGCTGGCCATGCTGCCCGGGCAAAAATTGTTCGACCAGATGGCCAGTTCGGCACAGAATTTGGCCCAAGAGGCCGCTGACTTTGCCCACGAAGTGCTGCAAAACCACGTGCCTGGCATGGCGCTGCCCCGGGTGCGCGATCTGCCCTGCAAGCACCCCAATGCCGATGCCTTCTTCAAGTTCAGCACCAACATGGTCAACGGCATGACCAAGGGCAAATACCCCGCGCCCCTGAAATGCATTGAAGCGGTGCAAAACGCCACCAAAATGAAGTTTGATGAAGGCATGCGGGTTGAGCGCGAAATCTTCACCAACCTGATGTTCACCCCCGAGTGCCGCGCTTTGCGCCATTTGTTTGTGGCGCAACGTGCGGCCTCCAAAATCGCCGATGTGCCTGCGGACACCCCTGTGCGTGAGATCAAAAGCGTGGCCGTCATTGGTGCGGGCACCATGGGTGGCGGCATCAGCATGAACTTCCTCAATGCAGGTATTCCGGTGAAGATTTTGGAGATGAAGCAAGAAGCTTTGGACAAAGGTATTGCCATCATCGAGAAAAACTACCAAGCCCAAGTGAAAAAGGGCAAGCTCAAAGAAGACAAGTTCCAACAACGCATGGGCATGCTCAGCACCACCCTGAGCTATGACGACATCCGTGATGCAGACTTGGTGATCGAAGCGGTGTTTGAAGAAATGGGCGTCAAAGAAAAGGTCTTCAAAAAACTCGACGAGGTGATGAAACCCGGTGCCATCTTGGCATCCAACACCTCGACCTTGGACGTCAACGCCATCGCCGCTTTCACAAAGCGTCCGCACGACGTGGTGGGCTTGCACTTTTTCAGCCCCGCCAATGTGATGAAGCTCTTGGAAGTGGTGCGCGGCTCGGCCACGGGCAAAGACGTGATGGCCACCGTCATGGGTGTGGCCAAAAAGATCAAGAAAACCGCCGTGGTGTCTGGCGTGTGCGATGGCTTCATCGGCAACCGCATGATCGAGCAGTACAGCCGCCAAGCCGGTTTCCTGATTGAAGAAGGCTGCACACCGCAACAGGTGGACCGTGCGGTGGAGAAATTTGGTTTCGCCATGGGTCCTTTCCGCATGGGCGACTTGGCTGGCAACGACATTGGCTGGGCCATCCGCAAGCGCCGCTATGTGGAAAAGCCCGACCTGAAATACAGCAAAACCGCCGACCTGTTGTGCGAACTTGGCCGTTTTGGTCAAAAAGTGGGCAAGGGCTGGTACGACTACCTGCCTGGCAAACGCGACGCCATCCCCAACAAAGAGGTGGAGGACATGATCGCCCAACACCGCAGCACCTTGGGCATGACCGCTCGCAAAATCAGCGACGACGAAATCGTTCAGCGCTTGGTGTTCTCGTTGGTCAACGAAGCCGCTTTCATTTTGGAAGAGGGCATTGCCGCGCGTGCCAGCGACATCGACATGGTCTACATCACCGGCTACGGCTTCCCCATTTACCGTGGCGGCCCCATGAATTACGCCGACCAGTTTGGGCTGTTCAATGTGGTGCAAACCATGCACCGCTTTGCGCAAAACCCCCACGATGACGCCAAATTCTGGCAACCCGCCCCCTTGCTCGCTCGCTTGGTGGCTGAAGGCAAAACATTCAATTAAGGAACCCATCATGACCAACGCTGTCATCGTCTCCACCGCTCGCACACCCTTGGCCAAAAGCTGGCGCGGGGCTTTCAACATGACCCACGGTGCCACCTTGGGTGGCCACGCGGTCAAGCACGCCATCGCCCGTGCCGGCATTGACGCCGCCCACGTCGAAGACGTCATCATGGGTTGCGCCAACCCCGAGGGTGCGACCGGCGCCAACATCGCGCGTCAAATCGCTTTGATGGCCGATTGCCCCATCACCGTGAGCGGCCTGACCATCAACCGTTTTTGCTCGTCGGGTTTGCAAACCATTGCGCTGGCGTCTCAGCGCGTCATCGCCGGTGAGGGCGATGTGTATGTGGCCGGTGGCGTGGAAAGCATCTCTTGTGTGCAACAAGAAATGAACCAGCACATGCTGATGGACCCCGCGCTCAACAAAAAGAAGCCCGAGATTTACTGGAACATGCTGCAAACCGCCGAGCAAGTGGCCAAGCGCTACCACATCGGCCGCGAAGTGATGGACGAGTACGGTGCAGCCAGCCAGCAAAAAGCCTGTGCGGCCCAAGCAGCCGGCAAGTTCAATGACGAAATCGCCGCCATCACCGTGCAAGCCGGTGTGGTCGATAAAGTGATGGGCATGATGACCAAGCAAGTCACCGTGAGCGCCGACGAGGGCTTGCGCGAAGGCACGACCGCCGAAGGCATTGCAGGCATCAAACCCGCCATGCCTGGTGGTGTGATCGCCGCCGGCAATGCCAGCCAGTTTTCTGACGGTGCAGGCGCTTGCGTGGTGACCAGCGAGGCCTATGCCACCCAGCACAACCTCAAGCCCTTGGGCCGCTTCTTGGGCTTTGCCGTGGCCGGTTGTGAGCCCGACGAAATGGGCATCGGCCCGGTGTATGCCATCCCCAAGGTGTTGAAGCGTTTGGGCTTGAGCATCCAAGACATCGATTTGTGGGAATTGAACGAAGCCTTTGCCGTGCAAGTGCTGTACTGCCGTGACAAGCTGGGCATTCCCCCTGAGTTGCTGAACGTGAACGGCGGCGCGATTGCCGTGGGTCACCCCTATGGTGTCAGCGGTCAACGCCTGACC
>CANFPJ010000019.1 GCA_947448885.1 Comamonadaceae bacterium | reverse complement strand
TTGTCGATCACCTCTTGGATGATGTGCAAGGGGTTGTCGGTGCGGGTGTACATGCCCGGGCGCTGCTTGACCGGCTCCAAGCCTTTCAAGACGCGGATCGAGCCTTCGGAATATTCGGGTTGTTTGCTTGCCATGGTGCGCGATTGTAGGCAGGGCCCTGTGGAGCCCGCACAGCGCGCCGACCAGGAATTCGCTACAGTGCAGGGCATGAACACCCCCCGCCCCATGCTCGATCTGCGGCAATTGCTCATTTGCAGCGCCATTTTGTTGACCCTGTCCATGGGCATTCGCCACGGCTTTGGCCTGTGGCTTCAACCCATGACCCAAGCCTTGTCTTGGGGCCGAGAAGACTTTTCTTTGGCCATGGCGGTGCAAAACCTGACTTGGGGAATTGCCGGCATTTTTTCGGGCATGCTGGCCGACCGATTTGGTGCATTTCGCGTCATCCTGGTGGGCATCCTCTTGTATGCAGGCGGCTTGTTTGGCATGGCGCATGCCACCACCCCGCTGTCCTTGGTCTTGAGTGCCGGTGTGGTCATTGGCTTGGCCCAGGCGGCCACCACCTATGTGGTGGTCTACGGGATCGTTGGCCGCAACACCCCGGTCGAAAAACGTTCATACGCCATGGGATTGACCGCTGCTGCGGGCTCCTTTGGTCAATTTTTGATGATGCCCATTGAGGGTTATTTGATTTCCCAATGGGGCTGGCAACAAGCCTTGTTGGCATTGGCCACCATCGCCTTGTTCTTGCTGCCGCTCACTTGGGGGCTGCGCGAGCCCGCATTTGCCCATGGTCAGTCCCCCCAGCGCGACCAAACCATTGTGCAAGCCCTGCGCGAGGCCTTGGCCTATCCCAGCTTTCAGTGGTTGATGGCGGGCTTTTTTGTGTGCGGATTTCAAGTGGTCTTCATTGGGGTGCATCTGCCCAGTTACCTCAAAGACAAAGGCTTGAGCCCTGAGGTGGCTGGTTATGCCCTGGCCCTGATTGGCTTGTTCAATGTGTTTGGCACCTACACCGTGGGTTTGCTGGGCTCGCGCTTTTCAGGGCGCCAATTGCTGGCTTGCAATTACCTTGGCCGATCGGTGGTGATCTCGGTTTTTCTGTGGGTCCCCGTGAGCAATTGGAGCGTTTATATCTTCTCGTGCTGCATGGGTTTGCTGTGGCTGTCGACGGTACCCCCCACCAATGGCACGGTGGCCAAAATTTTTGGCCTGTCTCACTTTTCCATGCTCGGCGGCTCGGTGTTTTTTGGCCACCAATTGGGCAGTTTCATGGGCGTCTGGCTGGGTGGGTGGTTGTACGACCACACCGGCAGTTATGACGTGGTGTGGTACATCGCCATTGCCTTGGGGTTGGTGGCGGCCTTGTTCAATTGGCAAGTCAATGAAAACCCCATTCGGCGGCAAGATCCCCAAATGAACCCGGCTTGACACCCATGCGGCACAAAGTTGTTTCCGGGCTGCTGTTGGCAGCGGCGTTGGTGCCCATCTTCATGCTGTACCAACACCCCGCATTGTTGTGGATGTTGGCCTCGCAAGCTTGGTCCTGCTTTTGACCCGGCCCACCATGCACCCGGCCGACGCCCCTGGTCACTCACCCAAACCCGCGCATCCGCCTGTCGGAGATGCCCCCAATGCCTGGGTGCAGCGCTGGACCCACCTGATGGCGCCAGGCGGTGAAGTCCTCGACTTGGCTTGCGGTCATGGCAGGCACATGCGATTTTTGGCGGCGCACGGATTTCGCCCCGTGGGCGTGGACCGCGACCCCCAGGCTTTGGCCGAAGCCCAAACCTGGGGAGAAACCTGTTTGGCCGACGTGGAGAACCAGGCCTGGCCTTTTCCGGGCCGCCGGTTTGACGCCGTGGTCATCACCCACTATTTGTGGCGCCCACTGCTGCCACATATTTTGGCCAGTTTGGCGCCCGATGGGGTGTTGATTCACGAAACCTTTGCCCAGGGCAACGAAACCGTGGGTCGACCGTCGCGGCCTGATTTTTTGCTGCGACATGGCGAACTGCTGCAGATGTGCGAGGGGATGCACATCGTGGCTTACGAAAATGGTTTTATCGATACCCCGGCCCGCTTTGTCCAACGGGTGGTGGCGGTTCAAACGGGGCCTGACCACACCCACCCTGTGCGTTACCCGCTCTCGGTAGAATGACTCCCTTTCCCTGACCGAGACTTGGACATGATCAGCATCACTGGCAGCATTGTGGCCTTGGCCACCCCCATGCTTGACGACGGCGCCGTCGACTACCCAGGTCTGCGCCGTTTGGTGGATTGGCATGTGGATCAGGGAACCGACTGCATTGTGGCGGTGGGCACCACCGGCGAGTCACCCACGGTCAGCGTGCAAGAACACTTGGAGATCATCCGGGTTTGCGTGGAACAGGCCAAAGGGCGCATCCCCATCATGGCGGGCTGCGGCGCCAACTCGACAGCCGAGGCCATTGAGTTGGCCCGCCGCGCCAAAGAGGTGGGGGCCGATTGCCAACTGCAAGTCGTGCCCTACTACAACAAGCCCACCCAAGAAGGCTTGTTCCAACATTTCAAAGCCATCGCGCAAGCGGTCGATCTGCCCCTGGTGCTGTACAACGTCCCAGGGCGCACCGTGGCCGATTTGCAGCACGACACCGTGATGCGCTTGGCCCAAGTGCCCGGCATTGTGGGCATCAAAGAGGCCACCGGCAACATCGAGCGCGCCCAATGGCTGATCCGCGAAGCCCCCAAGGGTTTTGCCGTCTACTCTGGCGACGACCCCACTGCCGTGGCCCTGATGATGTGCGGCGGACAGGGCAACATCAGTGTGACAGCCAACGTGGCCCCAGCCTTGATGCACCAACTTTGCCAGGCCGCGTTGGCGGGTGACCACCGCAAGGCCATGGACATCCAGTTCAAACTGCTGCCCTTGCACAAGCATTTGTTTGTCGAGGCCAACCCCATCCCCCTCAAATGGGCCATGGCCAAACTGGGCCTGTGCGGCCCCGCCATGCGCTTGCCTTTGACCCCCTTGTCCTCCCAACACCACGCGGTGGTGGAGTCTGCCTTGCGCGCCAGCGGACTGCTGGCCTGAATCCATCACCCATGAAATTCCCCATGAACCGACGTGTCCTGAGTTCCTTGCGACTGAGCCCCTGGATGTTTGCCGCCGTGCTGGCTGGATGCGGCAGTGTGATCCCCGACTCCAAGGTGGACTACAAAACCCAAGGTGAGGTCAAGGGTGCCAAGCTGGACGTGCCCCCAGACCTGAGCCAAATTGGCCGCGAATCCCGCTACGCCCTGCCTGGCGTGGGGGTGAGTGCGAATGAGTTCAACAGCAGCCGCACCGCCCAGCGCAGCAACGCGGTGACCAACGCCATGGGCGATGTGCGCTTGGAGCGCTTGGGCACCGACCGCTGGTTGGTGGTGGGCCGCTCGGTCGACCAGTTGTATCCCATCGTGCGTGATTTCTGGAAAGAAAACGGCTTCGCATACACCCAAGAAAACCCCGTGTTGGGTTTGCTTGAAACCGAATGGGCTGAAAACCGCGCCAAGTTGCCACAGGACGCGCTGCGGCGCACGCTGGGAAAGGTGCTCGATGGCCTTTATTCCACGGGTGAGCGTGACAAATACCGCACCCAACTCGAACCCTTGACAGCCCAATCCACAGAAATTCGCATCAGCCACCGCGGCATGGTTGAGGTTTACTCCGGAATGGTGAAGGACACGATCGTTTGGCAACCTCGTCCGAGCGACCCTGGCTTGGAAAACGAATTCCTGCGTCGGCTCATGCTGAAGTTGGGGGCGCCCATTCAGCAAGCCGATCAGGCCGTGGCACAGGCCAATGTCCCCAGCACCTCGGCCAAGGCTGAAAACATCGCCGGACAAACGTCCCTCTTCTTGAACGAGGGCTTTGACATCGCTTGGCGGCGCATTGGCTTGGCCCTGGACCGCACCGGCTTCACCGTGGAAGACCGCGACCGCCGAACCGGCACCTATTTTGTTCGCTATGTGGAAGCCGCCACCGACAACGAAGGCAACTTCTTGACCCGCATGTTCAAAGCCAAAAAAGTACCTGTTCCGGTGAAATACCGCATCGCCATCACCGCCCAAGCCAGTGGGGGCAGCCGCGTCGTGGTGCTGGGCATTGACGGACAAAACGAATCCAGCCCGGTCAGCCAAAAAATCGCCAAGCTGCTGCTCGACGAACTCAAATGAACCCCAGCCCCCTCGCGGGGGAACAGCCACAAAAAAAGCCACCCGAAGGTGGCTTTTTTTGTGGGCTGAAAAGAATTACTTCTTTTCGCCAGCAGGTGCAGCGGCGGGTGCAGCAGCAGCGTCAGCAGCAGGTGCGGGGGCCGATGCGTCAGCAGCGGGTGCCGGTGCTGCAGCAGGAGCGGGTGCGGGCGCAGGTGCGGGGGTTTCTTTTTTGCCACAAGCGACCAAAGCAGCGGCCATCAGAGCGGCCAAGAGGAGTGATTTTTTCATGTTGATTTCCTTTGAAGGGGTGGATAAAACTCATTTGTTGGAACCGCCACACTTTGGCGTGGCCGAGCCGATGGACTCAAAAGCTTCCTCAACTCAGCCAATGATTATAGGGTAAATCCTGGGGTCCATGGGCGATCAGTCGACACATGCCCCACGCCGGTGCGCTGGGGCACTGCTTCAAGTGGGGTGACACCAGCCTTGTTCGCCCCATTCGCGCAACAAGGCTTGGGCCGCTGGGCTGGCCGTGCGCCATTGCGCCGCATCGAGGCCGCGTTGATCGGCCAAGGCCCGCATCAAACGGGCATCTGCGCCACTGGCGCGCCAGCTCTCACCATTGAGGTAAATGTGCCCATCGTCATACAACATGCGGCTGCGTGCATCCAACACCCACGCCCGAATGCGCCGGGGTGCAGGGCGCGGCTCAAACCAAACATGGGCTTTGGGTTCGGTCAAGACCTCTCCCAAAGCTTGGTGCAGCGCATGGGGTTTGGCCAACAGTTGTTGCACTGCGTTTTGGGCAAACACCTGCAAGTGGGCGGGCATTTGGGCCGGATGTGTGACGGCGGCTTGTTGCGGGTCGGCATACAAACGGGCAGGCAATTCATCCTCGCACTGCTCGGACAAGCGCTGCAACACATCACGCCCCAATTCGGCCATGCCCGGTGCGCGAAACCCCACCGAATAGGTCATGCACTCGCCCACCGCTGTACCTTCGTGCGCGTAGCGGGGTGGCAGGTAAAGCATGTCACCGGGGTTGAGCACCACGTCCCAGCGCGGCTGAAACTGGGACAAAATTTTCAGCGGCATGCCCGGCTGCAAAGACAAGTCTTTTTGAGCGCCATAGCGCCAGCGCCGCTGACCATGGGCTTGCATCAAAAACACGTCGTAGCTGTCAAAGTGCGGTCCCACCCCACCACCATCGCTGGCCCAGCTGACCATCAAATCGTCCAAGCGGGCGTCGGGCACAAACCGGAAATTTTGCAGCCACTGCGCGGCGTCATGGCTGTGCAAATCCACACCTTGCACCAGCAAGGTCCAGCGCGCTTGGGCAAACGGTGGACGCTGTCGGGCACTGAACGGGCCGTGGCGCATCTGCCAGTCTCGCCCCCGGCCTTGCACCAGCCGTGACCCGACATCGGGGCTGGCCGCCAAGTCAAACAACTGCTTGCGCGAGAGCAAGGGCTTGAACTGGGGAAAGGCCTGCCGCACCAGCAAGGGCTTCTTTTGCCAATACCGTTGCATGAACTCGCTCGCTGTCAGGCCGCCGAGCATGGCCAAAGGTTGTTGCGTTTGCATGAGGCCATGATAGGTGCAGGCGCAAACTGCGACAATTCGGCCCATGAAAATCACATCCCCTTGCGTGGTCGCGCTGACCTGGACGTTGAAAGACTCTTTGGGCGAAATCTTGGACGAATTGACCGATCCGGTTGAGTTCATGGTGGGCGGCGAAGATTTGCTCGCCAAAATCGAACAATCCATGCTCGGCCTGGGTGCAGGCGACAAACTCAAACTGCACCTCGAACCCGAAGACGCTTTTGGCCTGTTCAATGAAACGCTGGTGTTTTTGGAGTCACGCGCCTTGTTCCCACCCGAATTGGAAGTGGGCATGACCATCGAAGGCCATGCCTTGCCTTTGGGCTGCAACCCGGACGCGCCCAGCGATATTTTTTACACCGTCACCGACCTGTACCCCGATCACGTGGTGCTCGATGGCAACCACCCACTGGCGGGTTTATCTCTGTACATCGACATTCGTGTCACCGACGTGCGCGAAGCCAGCGTGGATGAGGTTGGGCGCGGCAGTGCCGGCACCGGCTTTTTCAAAATCGTGCCCCAGGCGCCTGGGGGCGCGAACTTGCACTGAAATCAGGCCGTGCCAGTTGATCCGTAGCCGCCTTCACCGCGCTGGGTGGCTTGGTCAAAGTCTTGCACCACCCGAAAACTGGCCTGCACCACCGGCACGATGACCAGTTGGGCCAAGCGTTCCATGGGGGCCAAGGTGTATGCGGTGGGGCTGCGGTTCCATGCACTGACCATCAAGGGGCCTTGGTAGTCGCTGTCAATCAAGCCCACCAAATTGCCCAACACAATGCCGTGCTTGTGGCCCAAACCCGAGCGCGGCAAGATCATGGCCGCATACGCCGGGTCGGCGAGGTGGATGGCCAAGCCCGTGGACACCAACTGCCAGGCATTGGGCGCCAGCACCAAGGGGGCGTCAATGCAAGCGCGCAAATCCAAACCCGCGCTGCCCGGGGTGGCGTATTCGGGCATTTGATCCGCCAAGCGCAGATCCAAAATTTTCACGTCAATTTTCATGGGGTTTTCGAGGCCAATCGGTGGGCCAGGTCGTGGATCAATTCGCGCGCCAAATCGGCCTTGCTGGCACGCGCGAGTTCTCGGTGTCCGTGCTCATCCACCAGCAGCAAGGCGTTGTCGTCTTGGCCAAAGGTGTCAGGGCCGATGTTGCCCACCAACAAAGGCACGTTTTTGCGCGCCCGTTTGGCCTGGGCGTGGGCCAGCAGGTTTTCGCTCTCGGCGGCAAAGCCCACACAAAACAAATGCCCACTGCGGGCACGTTCACTGGCGGCCACCTCAGCCAAGATGTCGGGGTTTTCCAAAAAGCGCAAGGCCGGTGGCGCGGCCCCCACCTCTTTTTTGATCTTTTGCCCAGCCGCCTGATCCACCCGCCAATCGGCCACGGCCGCAGCCGCCACAAACACATCGGCCAGGGCCGCCTGCGCCATCACCGCCGCATGCATTTGTTCGGCGCTGACCACATCGATGCGCTGCACGCCATGGGGGGTGGGCAAGGCCACGGGACCGGCCACCAAGGTCACCATGGCACCCGCATCGGCCGCCGCACGGGCAATGGCAAAGCCCATCTTGCCGCTGGATCGGTTGGTGATGCCGCGCACCGGGTCAATGGCTTCATAGGTGGGGCCGGCATTGACCAACACCCGCCGGCCAAGCAACACCTTGGGCGCAAAAAAAGCTTCCAAGGTGTGCAACAACTCATCGGCCTCCAACATGCGCCCGTCGCCCACCTCGCCGCAGGCCTGGTCCCCCTGGCCCACGCCCAGCACGGTGCAGCCGTCGGCGCGCAACTGCGCCACATTGCGCTGAGTAGCCGGGTGCGCCCACATTTCGCGGTTCATCGCCGGGGCCAGCAACAAGGGCACACGCTCGATGGGCCGGGCCAAGCAAGCCAGACTGAGCAAGTCGTCGGCGCGCCCATGCAGCAGTTTGGCCATGAAATCCGCACTCGCCGGGGCCACCAAGATGGCATCGGCCGACCGGGTGAGGTTGATGTGCGCCATGTTGTTGTCTTGGCGGGCATCCCATTGGGACATGTATACCGCCTGACCCGACAAAGCCTGCAGGGTGACAGGCGTGATGAAGGCGCTGGCCGCCTCGGTCATCACCACCTGCACGTTGGCACCGGCCTTGACCAAGGCGCGGCACAGCTCAGCGGCCTTGTAGCAGGCAATGCCCCCGCTCAAGCCCAGCACGATGTTTTTGCCATTCAAAATGCCCATGGCCGCAATGTAGCAGAGCGCCCCCCTATAATCGCCGCTTACCACCACCCGGGACTTCAGCATCCCGTACCTGACATGACCCAATTTGTCTTCGTCACCGGCGGTGTGGTGTCTTCCCTGGGTAAGGGAATCGCCTCAGCCTCCTTAGCTGCGATTCTTGAGTCGCGAGGCCTCAAAGTCACTTTGATCAAGCTCGATCCTTACATCAACGTGGATCCGGGCACCATGTCCCCGTTCCAACATGGCGAAGTTTTCGTCACCGATGATGGCGCCGAGACCGATCTGGACTTGGGCCATTACGAGCGCTTCATCACCACGCGAATGCGCCGCACCAACAACTTCACCACCGGCCAAATTTACAAAAGCGTGCTCGAAAAAGAACGCCGGGGCGACTACTTGGGCAAAACTGTCCAGGTCATTCCGCACATCACCAACGAAATCCAAGACTACGTGCGCCGGGGTGCGGGCATAGGCACGCCGGACGCGGTGGACGTGGCGATCGTTGAAATTGGCGGCACCGTGGGCGACATCGAGTCCCTGCCCTTTTTGGAAGCCGTGCGCCAAATGAGCCTCAAGCTCGGCCCCAACAATGCGGCTTTTGTGCACCTGACCTATGTGCCCTGGATCGCCGCAGCGGGCGAGTTGAAAACCAAGCCCACCCAACACACGGCGCAAAAGTTGCGCGAAATCGGCATCCAGGCCGACGCCTTGCTGTGCCGCGCCGACCGCAAAATTCCGCAAGAAGAGCGCGAAAAAATCTCCCTCTTCTCCAACGTCGCCGAATGGGGCGTGATCTCCATGTGGGACGTGGACACCATCTACAAAGTGCCCCGCATGCTGCACGAGCAAGGGCTTGACGCCCTGATCTGCGACAAACTGCGCATCCACACCCCACCCGCCGATCTCAAACGCTGGGATGCTTTGGTCTACGAGGTCGAGCACCCCCAACACGAAGTCAGCATCGCCATGGTGGGCAAGTATGTGGACTTGTCAGACAGCTACAAATCGCTCAACGAGGCCCTGCGCCACGCCGGTTTGATCAACCACGCGCGGGTCAAAATCGAATACATCGACTCCGAAACCCTGAACACCGAAAACGCTTCGCGCCTGGGCCAATTTGACGCGGTGTTGGTGCCCGGCGGTTTTGGCAAACGCGGCATTGAGGGCAAAATTTGCGCCGCCCGCTTTGCCCGCGAACAAGGCATTCCCTACCTGGGCATTTGCCTAGGGATGCAAGTCGCCACCATTGAATATGCCCGCCATGTGGCGCATCTCGAAGGTGCCAACAGCACCGAATTTGAGCCCGACACCCCGCACCCGGTGATTGCCCTCATCAACGAGTGGAAAGACGCCGACGGCAGCATCAAAAAACGCGACGCCCAGTCCGACCTGGGTGGCACCATGCGCCTGGGGGCCCAAAGCTCAGACGTGCAAACCGGCACCTTGGCGCATCAAATCTACGGCGACGTGGTCACCGAGCGCCACCGCCACCGCTACGAGGCCAATGTCAACTACCTCGATCGCCTGCGCGCGGCCGGCTTGGTGATCTCGGCGCTGACCCAGCGCGAACAGCTGACCGAAATCGTCGAACTGCCCGCCAGCGTCCACCCCTGGTTCATGGGCGTGCAGTTCCACCCCGAATTCAAATCCACCCCGTGGGACGGCCACCCCTTGTTCAACGCCTACGTTCGCGCTGCCTTGGGCCACAAAAGTGGGCGGCAAAACCTCAAAGCCGTGGCTTGATGCGATCGCCCATGAAGTTGTGCGGATTTGACGTTGGCCTGACACGGCCCTTTTTCTTGATCGCTGGCCCCTGCGTCATCGAGTCCGAGCAATTGCAAATGGACACCGCCGGCAGCCTGAAAGAGATCACCGCCGCTTTGGGCATCCCATTCATTTTCAAAAGCAGCTACGACAAAGCCAACCGCTCCAGCGGCACCAGCTTTCGCGGCCCGGGCATGGACAAGGGCTTGGAAATTTTGGCCAAAGTGAAAAAAGAACTGGGCCTGCCCATCCTCACCGATGTGCACAACGAGGCCGACATCGCTGCGGTGGCCGCTGTGGTCGATGTGCTGCAAACCCCCGCTTTTTTGTGCCGCCAAACCGATTTCATCCACGCCGTGGCCCAATCGGGCAAGCCGGTGAACATCAAAAAGGGGCAGTTTTTGGCCCCGCATGACATGAAAAACGTGATCGACAAAGCCCGTGCCGCTGCCCGTGCAGCTGGCTTGAGCGAAGACCGCTTCATGGCCTGCGAACGCGGCGCGTCCTTTGGCTACAACAACTTGGTCAGCGACATGCGCAGCTTGGCCATCATGCGCGAAACCCAAGCCCCGGTGGTGTTTGACGCCACCCACTCGGTGCAATTGCCCGGTGGCAACGGCACCTCCAGTGGCGGTCAGCGTGACATGGTGCCGGTGCTGGCCCGCGCCGCCGTGGCCGTGGGCGTGGCCGGTTTGTTCATGGAAACCCACCCCAACCCGGCCCAAGCGCTGAGCGACGGGCCCAATGCCGTCCCCTTGAAACACATGCGCGCCTTGCTCGAGAGCTTGCAGGCGCTGGACGCGGTGACCAAACGCCACGGCTATTTGGAAGACCAGTTTTCGGTGTGAACCTTTTTTAATTGAACCTTTGGAAAGAGTGACATGAGTGCAATTGTGGATATCGTCGGTCGAGAGGTGCTGGACAGCCGTGGCAACCCCACCGTGGAGTGCGACGTCTTGTTGGAGTCCGGCACCATGGGCCGCGCCGCCGTTCCCTCGGGCGCATCCACCGGCAGCCGCGAGGCCATCGAGCTGCGCGACGGCGACCCCAAGCGCTACCTCGGCAAAGGCGTGCTCAAAGCCGTCGAACACATCAACACCGACATCGCCGAAGCGGTGCTGGGCCTGGACGCGAGCGAGCAAGCCTTTCTCGACAAAACCCTGATCGACCTGGACGGCACCGACAACAAGGGCCGCTTGGGTGCGAATGCCATGCTGGCCGTGTCGATGGCCGTGGCCCGAGCCGCGGCCGAAGAGGCTGGCTTGCCCCTTTACCGCTACTTTGGCGGCATGGGCGGCATGCAAATGCCCGTGCCCATGATGAACGTCATCAACGGCGGCGCCCACGCCAACAACAACCTGGACTTGCAAGAGTTCATGATCATCCCGGTCGGCGCCCCCAGCTTTCGCGAAGCCCTGCGCTACGGCGCCGAGGTGTTCCATGCCCTGAAGAAAATCATGCACGACAAAGGCATGAGCGTGGCCGTGGGCGACGAAGGCGGCTTTGCCCCCAACGTGGACAGCCACGAGGCGGCGATCCAATTGATTCTCCAAGCCATCGAAAATGCCGGGTACACAGCGGGTGAACAAATTGCCTTGGGCCTGGACTGCGCCGCCAGCGAGTTCTACAAAGACGGCCTCTACCACTTGAGCGGCGAAGGCCTGCAATTGACCTCCGCGCAGTGGACCGACATGATGGCCACCTGGGTCGACAAATACCCCATCATCAGCATCGAAGACGGCATGTCCGAGGGCGACTGGGACGGTTGGAAAATCCTCACCGACCGCTTGGGCAAAAAAGTGCAATTGGTGGGCGACGACTTGTTTGTCACCAACACCAAAATCCTGCAAGAGGGCATCGACAAAGGCGTGGCCAACTCCATCCTGATCAAGATCAACCAAATCGGCACCCTGACCGAAACCTTTGCGGCCATCGAAATGGCCAAGCGCGCGGGCTACACCGCCGTCATCAGCCACCGCTCGGGCGAGACCGAAGACACCACCATCGCCGACATCGCGGTGGGCACCAATGCCGGGCAAATCAAAACCGGTTCCTTGAGCCGCAGCGACCGCCTGGCCAAGTACAACCAACTGCTGCGCATCGAAGAAGACCTGGGTGAAATCGCCACCTACCCCGGCCGCAAAGCCTTTTACAACCTGCGCTGAGCCGCACGCCCCCCATGCGCCGCCCCCTGCCCCTGATTTTGATTGGCCTGCTGCTGATCTTGCAGGGCCAGCTGTGGCTGGGCCGTGGCAGCCTGCCCTCGGTGTGGCAACTCGGCCAGCAATTGCAGGTGCAGAAAAAACAAAACGCCGTGGCGCAGCGCACCAATGAACAACTGGTGAGCGAGTTGCGCGACCTGCGCGAAGGCCTGGAAATGGTCGAAGAGCAAGCGCGCAAGGAAATCGGCATGGTCAAGCCCAACGAAATCTTTGTGCAAATCGCCAAGTAATCCGGCCCCAGGCGCATGAGCAGCCCCGCATGGCGCATGGTCTTGGCCGCCGCAGATGGGCCGCTGCTGCAAACCCTGGCCGATCACTTGCGGCCCATCTTGGCGCAAGCCCCCCACGCCCCCGAGCTGCTGGCGGTGCAACACCCCGAACAACTCCCCCCCGACATGGGCACCACATCGGTGGTGCTGATGGCAGCGGGGCCGCCCTTGGCGCTGGCCCATTGGCGCGACTGGCTCCAGCAGCGCCAATGGCCTTACCAAGTGGTGTACGGCACCGGCACAGAGGCCATGGCACAACTCGCCCATGCCCTGGCGGCTGACGAACGCTTCAAAGCTTTGCCCGGCCTGCGGGCCCGTGAAGAACTGGCGCCCCGCTGGCGAGGTGCCTGCGAACGCTGTGCCGACCCGGCTTGCGAGCACCGCTTGTTCAGCCAATTGCGCGCGAGCTAAGCAGCGCGATTCAGTGCAACACCGAAGGGCTGGTGGGCGGCACCGCTGGGCTGGGGCCGTCGACAAACAACTGCGCCGCGTCCACCGCGTCGTAGCGGTATTGCTGGCCGCAAAACTCACACCCCACCTCTATCTGGCCTTGCTCGGCCACGATGCTGGCGGCCTCCTCAGCGCCCAGGCTGCGAATCATTTGGCTCACCCGCTCGCGGTGGCAGCTGCACGCAAAGCGCGGCGCCAATGGCTCAAAGCGGCGCACATCCTCTTGCCAGAACAACCGCCGCAGCAAGGTGTCCACGTCCAAGGTGAGCAGCTCTTCGCTTTGCAAGGTTTGCGCCAAGATGGCGATGCGCGCGTAGTCCTCGTTGCGGCCAATCTCGTCCTCATCGGCCGCGCGCGAATGCGCTGACAAATTGCCCAAGCCCTGCACCGGCAGGCGCTGGATCAGCAAACCCGCAGCCACCTCGTCATTGGCCGCCAACACCAAGGTGGTGTCGAGCTGTTCGCTTTGCAGCATGTAATGCGCCAGCACATCGCTGAACCGCGACAGTGGTTGGCGCTGGTCGTCAAACAAAGGCACCACCCCTTGGTAGGGCTGCTGACCGGGCAATTTGTCTTTGGGGTCCAGGGTGATGGCGCAACGCGCCTCATTGTTTTGGTTGACCATCTGCGTCAATCCCGCACCCTCGGGCACGTCCCCGCGCAAGGTGGCCGTGGCGCGCAGGCTCAAATCGGCTTGCACCTCGACCACCGCCAGTTTCACCGGGCCTTCGCCCATGATTTGCAGCACCAAGGCGCCATTGAATTTGATGTTGGACTGCATCAGTGCCGCCGCTGCGGTCATCTCGCCCAGCAAATGCCTGACCGGCGCTGGGTAGGCGCCGCTTTGCACATTGTTGGCACGGCGGCGCAAAATTTCTTGCCACACATCGGTCAAGCGCACCACCATGCCGCGCACCGGCAGGCCTTCAAAAACGAACTTGTGCAGCTCTGACATCAGCCGATTTTTTTCAAGCCCGCTTTGAAGCGTTTGGCGTTGTCCATGTAGCCCCGCGCAGATTGGCGCAAGCCCTCGATTTGCTCGGGCGTGAGCTCGCGCACCACCTTGGCCGGGCTGCCCATGATCAAGCTGCCGGGGGGAAACTCTTTGCCCTCGGTCACCAGCGATCGCGCGCCCACCAAACAGTTTTTGCCAATCTTGGCGCCATTGAGCACCACCGCGCCAATGCCAATCAAACACTCGTCGCCGACGGTGCAGCCATGCAACATCACTTGGTGGCCCACCGTCACATGCTTGCCAATCGTCAACGGCATGCCGACATCGGCGTGCAACACACTGCCGTCTTGGACGTTGCTGCCCTCGCCCACCGAAATGTCAGAGGTATCGCCCCGGATCACCGCACCAAACCACACGCTGCTGTCAGCGGCCAGCTTGACGCGGCCCATCACCTGCGCGCCATCGGCGACCCAGGCGCTGGGGTGGATATCGGGGCTGTCGGCGTCGAGTTGGTAAATGGCCATGGTGCGCTCTTTCTTGGAGATTGGATATTCATACAATTGTAGGGATGGAATGCCGACAACTCGCTTTGGACGCCTTGTGCCTGCGCGAACCTGCGGCCAAGGTTGCTGCGGTACATGACCTGTGGTCGCGCATCAACCATTTAGACCTGCACACCGACACCCCCCTCCAGCCCACGGCACACACCGTGCCGGGTCGGCCCGAACGCCCGACCTTGCGCTCGGCCAAAGCCGTGCCCACCCGTTCGGTGTTTACACCGCAAGGCATGGCCGCCATGGTGCATGCGGTGTGCCACATCGAGTTCAATGCCATCAACTTGGCGCTCGACGCGGTTTGGCGCTACCCGCAAATGCCCGAAACCTATTACCGCGACTGGTTGCGCGTGGCGCACGAAGAAGCCACCCACTTTGGCCTGCTGCAAACCCACTTGCACACGCATGGGCACGCCTATGGCGACTTTGATGCCCACGACGGCCTGTGGGCGATGTGCGAAAAAACCGCCGCCGATGTGCTGGCCCGCATGGCCTTGGTGCCGCGCACCTTGGAGGCGCGGGGCTTGGACGCCACGCCCCTGATCCAAGCCAAGCTGCAACGCGCCAACACCCCGCAAGCGCAGGCGGTGGTGGGCATTTTGGACATCATCTTGCGCGACGAAGTGGGCCACGTGGCCATTGGCAACCACTGGTACCGCTGGTTGTGCGCCCAGCGCGGGCTCGACCCCGAAGCCCACTACCCCACCCTGGTGGCGCAATATGACGCGCCCCACTTGAAGCCCCCCTTCAACGATGCCGCGCGTTTGCAAGCCGGCTTCAGCGCGCAAGAATTGGCGGCCTTGCACCAAGCCGCGACCCAAACCTCGCGCACGCCTGCGGCCACATAAGGCCACATCAAAACAACTCAAGCCCACCCACCAAGCCAGCCTCAATGCCCCAGGGTGTGCACGCCCAAGTCCCGACGGCGCCGCCGCCCATGTGCGGCGCGGTGCGCTGGCTACCCGCGTGGGTGGTGCTCGGCGTGCAAGCTTTTCAGTCGCTCGCGCGCCACATGGGTGTAGATGGTGGTGGTGGAAATATCGGCGTGGCCCAGCAGCATTTGCACCGCCCGCAGGTCAGCGCCGTGGTTGAGCAAATGGGTGGCAAAGGCGTGGCGCAGGGTGTGCGGCGACAAAGGCGAATCGATGCCCGCTTGCAAAGCGTACTTCTTGACCACATACCAAAACATGGTGCGCGTCATCGCGCCACCCGCCAGGGCGCCACGCTGGGTCACAAACACCGCATCGGTGCTGGCGCCGCGCAGCAAGCCCGCGCGGGCTTGCGCCAGGTAGCGGTTGAGCCACTCGCGCGCCACCTCGCCAAACGGCACCAATCGCTCTTTGTTGCCCTTGCCCAGCACCTTGAGCACGCCCTCGCTCAGCCCCAAGTGATGCAACTTGAGGCCCACCAATTCGCTCACCCGCAGGCCACTGGCGTACATCAACTCCAGCATGGCGCGGTCGCGCACACCCAGGTCGGTGTCGCTGGGGGGCGCGGACAGCAAGGCCTCTACTTGGGCTTCGGACAAGCCCTTGGGCACGCGCAAAGGCTGCTTGGCCGACAACATGCGCAAGGTCGGGTCGGCGCTGATAAGGTTTTCGCGCAAGCACCAGCGGTAAAAGCGCTTGAACACCGTCAAGCGCCGGTTGGCGGTGCTGGCGCGGGTTTGGTCGTGGCGGTGGGCAAAGTAGGCCTGCAAATGCGCCTCTTGCACCGCCATCAAACCCAAACCCTGTGGCTGCAACCACTGGGCGAACAAGGCCAAGTCGCGGCGGTAAGCGGCCAAGGTGTTGGCCGACAAACCCGACTCCAGCCACAGTGCATCGGCAAACGCGTCAATGCAGTCGGTGGCTGGGGCGGGGCTCATTCCAAGGTGAGTTTTTGCTGGTCCACCACTTTTTTGTAGACCTCGTACTCGGCCTTCATTTGGGCGGCAAATTGCTCAGGCGTGTTGGCAATGATCAGCGAGCCGGTGTCTTCAATGCGCTTGCGCACCGCTGGGTCTTCCAGGGCTTTGCGCACGCCGGCATTGATTTTGTCGACCACATCTTTGGGCAAGCCCTTGGGGCCGTAAATGCCGTAATAGGCCATGCGGTTCACCGGCTCCAAGCCCACCTCTTTGAAGGTGGGCACGTTGGGCAACACCGCCAAGCGCTGGGGCGCGGCGACCACGATGGGCACCAAACGGTTGTCTTTGATGAACGGCAGGGCCGAAGGCAGGTTGTCAAAAATCATCAACACTTGGCCCGCCACGGTGTCGTTGAGGGCGGGGCCTGCACCCCGGTAAGGGATGTGGGTGATGAAGGTTTGCGACAGGCTTTTGTACAGCTCGGTTTGCAAGTGGCCAATGCCGCCCGTGCCCGAAGAGGAGTACGAATATTTGCCCGGGTTGCGCTTGACCTCGGCCAAAAAGGCTTTGTAGTCGCGCGCCGGAAACGAGGGGTGCACCGCAATCACATTGGGCGTGGCCGCAATGTTGATGATGGGGGTGAAATCGGTCTGCGCGTTGTAGGGAATCTTGGGGTTGATCGCCGGGTTGGCTGCGGTGGTTGACACCGTGGCCACGCCCAGGTTGTAGCCGTCCGGCGCGGCCTTGGACGTCTCCAGTGCACCCACCACGCCACCCCCACCGGCTTTGTTCTCCACCACCACGGTTTGGCCCAAGGCCTTGCCCAAGGGCTCGGCAATCACGCGCGCAATGATGTCGGTGGTGCCGCCAGGTGCAAACGGCACTTGCAGCTTGATGGGTTTGTTCGGGTACGCGCCTTGGGCCCAAGCCCCGGCAACGCTCACAGCCAAGGCGCAAGCGCACAGCAGGTGTCGTCTGTGGATCATGTTCTTATTCCCCTATGATGGTCGCCAAAGCTTTGCATTCTAGGTGGGGGCACTCGCCCAAACATACGCAAATCCACTTAATTTCAACCCACCCCGATGAACACCGCCTCTTTGCTGCTGCCCGACTTTGCCCTCATTTTGTGCGGCTACGTGGTGTGCCGCTACACCGCCTTGAACCGCAGCGTGTGGGAGCCGGTGGAGCGCTTGGTTTACTACTTCTTGTTCCCCGTGCTTTTGTTCCACGCCATGGTGCGCACCCCCTTGGATGTGGCTGCCACCTCAGGCCTGATGGGCGCGGGCGTGACACTGGGCCTGGCCGGCGTGCTCATGGCCTACAGCCTGCCCCACCTGCCCGGCATGGGCGGCACCGATGTTCGCTTGCACGCGGGCAGCGCCCAAGTGGCGTTTCGCTTCAATTCATTCATTGGCCTGGCCCTGGCCGAGCGCTTGGCCGGTGCCCAAGGCCTGCAATGGATCGCGGTGCTCATTGGGGTGTGCGTGCCCATCTTGAACATCGCTGCGGTGTGGCCGATGGTCGGTGGCGGTGGGCGCCAATTTGCCAAAGAGTTGATGCGCAACCCCTTGGTGGTGGCCACCGTCAGCGCCTTGGCCTTCAACCTGATGGGGGGCACCCTGCCCGACTGGCTGCTGCCCACCACCGCGCGCATTGGCTCTGCCTCCATCGCCTTGGGCTTGATGGCCGCCGGGGCCGGTTTGCAGCTGAGCCAACTGGGCCTGGCCCCGCGCTTGAGCGTGGGGGTGTTGCTCATCAAACACCTGCTCATGCCTTTGGCCGCATGGGTCCTGGTCGGCCTGTGGGGCTTGGACACCACCCAGGCCCTGGTGTTGATGGCCTTCTCAGGCCTGCCCACCGCCTCCAGCGCTTATGTGTTGGCCGCGCGCATGGGCCACAACGGCCCCTTTGTCGCGGGTTTGGTGACCCTGTCCACCCTGCTCGGCATGGCCAGCTTGCCGTTGGCCTTGTCCTTGGCCGGCATGACGCCGCCCTGACTTTGGCATTGGGACAACCGCTTGGCTTTGGCCGCTGGGGGTCAAGCCACTGGGCGGCCCGGCTCGTTCAGGCCGGAACGAACAAAGCTTTGTACTGATCGCGCAACAGGTTTTTTTGCACTTTGCCCATGGTGTTGCGCGGCAGTTCTGCCACCACAAAGCACTGTTTGGGCACCTTGAAGTTGGCCAAGCTGGCCTTCAGGGCAGCCACCACCGCATCGGGGGCCACGTGGGTGCCGGGCTTGGCGATCACCACCGCCACGCCCACCTCGCCAAAGTCGGGGTGGGGCACGCCCACCAAAGCGCTTTCGGCCACGCCGGGCATCTCGTTGATGAAGCTTTCCACTTCGGCCGGATACACGTTGTAGCCGCCGCTGATGATCAGGTCTTTGCTGCGCCCCACGATGCGCACATAGCCGCGCGCGTCCACCGCGCCCACGTCACCGGTTTTGAAAAACCCATCGGCGGTGAACTCTTCGGCGGTTTTCTCGGGCATGCGCCAATAGGCCTTGAACACATTGGGCCCCTTGACCTGAATGCCCCCCACCTCGTCCACGCCCAGGGTGTGGCCGGCATCGTCTTGCACCCGCAAGCTCACCCCTGGCAGGGGAAAGCCCACCGTCGCGCCACGGCGCTCGCTTTGCCCGCCATAACGCGCATCGGCGGCATAGGGGTTGGAGGTCAGCATGGCCGTCTCACTCATGCCGTAGCGCTCCAAAATCGTGTGGCCGGTGCGGGTTTGCCAGTCTTTGAAGGTCTCGATCAGTAACGGGGCCGAACCGGCAATGAACAAGCGCATGCGCGCCACCGCCGCGCGCGTCAGCGTGGGCTCGGCCAGCATGCGCACATATAAGGTGGGCACGCCCATGAACACGCTGGCGCGGGCCATGTCGGCGATCACCCGCTTGGGGTCAAACTTGGCATGCCACAGCATGGGGCTGCCATTCAGCAGCGCCCCATGCAAAGCCACAAACAGGCCATGCACATGGAAGATGGGCAAGGCATGGATCAGCACATCCCCCGGCACCCAACCCCAATAGTCCTTCAACATGCGGGCATTGCTGAACAGGTTGTCGTGGGTGAGCATCGCGCCCTTGCTGCGCCCGGTGGTGCCGCTGGTGTAGAGGATGGCGGCCAAATCGTCAGGCCCACAATGGGCCGGCGTGTGTTGGTCGCTGTGGTGCGCGGCGCGCTCGAGCAAGCTGCCGGTGCGGTCGTCGTTCAAGGTGAACACATGGCGCGTGCCGGCTTGAAACGCAATTTTGCTCACCCAACCAAAGTTTTTACCAGTGCACACCACCACAGCGGGTTCGGCATTGCCCACAAAGTAAGCCACCTCGGCGCTTTGGTACGCGGTGTTGAGCGGCAAAAACACATGGCCCGCGCGCAAGGTGGCCAAGTACAGCAGCATCGCCTCGACCGACTTTTCCACCTGCACCGCCACCCGCGAGCGCGGGGGCAAATCCAAATCGCTGAGCAAGTTGGCCAGCATGGCGCTGGCCCGCTCCAGGTCTTGCCAACTGTAGTGCAGGCCGTTGTCGGTCTCCACAGCCGTGGCGGTCAAATCATGGGGAAACGCTGCGCGCAAGGCGACAAATAAATTGTGGTTCATGGTCCATCACATCCACGGGGTCGCAACCCCCACTCAAACAAGCCAACTCAATCGAGCTTGGCCCCCGAAGCTTTCACCACACTGGCCCAGCGCTTGATCTCGGCGGCGATGAAAGCACCGAATTGTGCACCCGTGGTGTTGGGGTACTCGGCCCCGTTGCTGGCCCACGCGGTTTTGATCTCGGGGGCATTGGCAATTTTTTGGCTCCAATCCAAAAACCCGGCTTGCGCCTCGGCCGGGGTGCCCTTGGGCGCCCACATGCCGTACCAGGTGCTCACCGTGTAATCGGGCAGCCCCAACTCGGCCGCGCAGGGCACATCCGGAAAAGCCGCATTGCGCTTGGCACCGGCCACCATCAGCGCTTTGATGCGCCCACCCTTGATGTGCGCCGCCGACGAGCCCAGGCCGTCAAACATCATGTCCACATTGCCGGCCATCAGGTCTTGCAAAGCGGGCCCAGCGCCGCGGTAGGGAATGTGGGTGATGAAGGTCTTGGTTTGGATTTTGAACAACTCGCCCGCCAAATGGTGCGAGGTGCCGCCACCGGCCGAGCCGTAATTCAGCCGCCCTGGGTTTTTGCGCACCTGCTCGACAAACGCCTTGAAGTCGCCGGGCACGTTCTTCGGGTTGACCACCAGCACCTGCGGCACCGTGGCCATCAGCGCCAGGGGGATGAAGTCTTTTTCCAAGTCGTAATCGAGCTTGGGGTACATGGACGGCGCGATCGAGTGGTGCACCGCCCCCATGAACAAGGTGTAACCATCGGGCACGGCCTTGGCCGCCACACCCGCGCCCAGGGTGCCACCCGCGCCACCCCGGTTGTCAATCACCAGTTGCCGGCCCGTCATCTTGGCAAACTGCGCCGCAAAGGGGCGCGCAAAGGCGTCGGTGCCCCCGCCGGCGGGAAAGGGCACCACCACATTCAGCGGTTTGCTCGGCCACGCCGACTGGGCGTGCAGCCCCCAGTGGGCACTGGCCAAAGCGCCAGCGCCCCATTGCAGCCACTGACGGCGATCGAGGTTGTGTGTCATGCTTGTCTCCTGGGTGTGGTGGTGTACATATGTTTGTACTTTGAGCGGTGCGAGTGCGCGCGTGCTGGTGCACCTGCTTCCCCGACCTGTCAACACCCAGCCAGAGCCCTCAGTGCACTGTCACACAGATGACATTTTGCCTTTTTGTGCCCAGGCCCACAAAACCACCCCCACCAGCAGCATGGGCACGCACAACCACTGGCCCATGCTCCAGCCCAGCCACAGCAAACCCAGGTGGGCATCGGGTTCGCGGAAATACTCGGCCACAAAGCGAAAAGCCCCATAACCCATCAAAAACACACCCGACACCGCGCCCACCGGCCGGCTGCGGCGCGCGTAAAGCCACAACAGCACAAACAAGAGCAAACCCTCGAGCAAAAACTGGTAGATCTGCGAGGGGTGGCGGGGCATGGCCACGCCGCTTTGCGGAAACACCATGGCCCAGGGCAAGCTGGCGTCGGCCGCGCGGCCCCACAACTCGCCATTGATGAAGTTGCCCACCCGCCCAGCGGCCAAGCCGGTGGGCACACAGGGCGCTATGAAATCCGTCACCGCCAACCAGGGCAGTTGCAGGCGCCGGGCAAACACCGCCATTGCCGCAATCACCCCCAGCATGCCGCCGTGAAAACTCATGCCCCCTTGCCAGACAAACAACACCTCCAAGGGGTGCGCCGCGTAGTAAGCGGGTTTGTAAAACAAGCAATAACCCAAGCGTCCACCCAAGATGACACCCACCACGCCGTAAAACAACAAATCGTCAATGGTTTGTGCGTTCCACACAGCTGGGCCGCGTTGCGCCACGTCGGGGTGCGCCAAGCGCAAACGCGCCAAAAACACAAACAAAGCGAAAGCCGCCAAGTAGGTCAGGCCGTACCAGTGCACAGCCACCGGGCCAAGCTGCAAAGCCACAGGGTCGAATTGCGGGTGAATCAACATGGGCCCTATTGTGCGACAGGCCGAATATCGGTAAAAACACGTATTTATGAGTACTAAAATAACAAAAAAACAACAAATTAATAAAAAATGAGTTATTTTTTAGTGAAAAAAGTTGTCATCTGTGGCGAAAAATAAAACTAATCATTTAACATTCAAATGCAGCGAAATGTAGTCCTTTGGTTCATTTCGTTGGATTCCTCAACTTCATTTGTCACAGGAGCTTTTCACATGCTTTCCACTTTCAATCGCAACAAATCCAAACTCGTCATCGCCTGCCTGGCCGCCGGCTTTGGCGTGCACCTGCACTCATTGGCCCAAGCGGCCAACGACTCGGGCACCCTCAACATCAACGGCCAAATTTCCAGCACCACCTGCGTGCTGAACATGGGCGACACCGCTGCCACCGCCTCGGGTGTCAAAACCCTTCAGCTCGGTAGCACAGCAGCACCCGCCGCCGCCGGTGCTGCAGGCGCTACTTTCGGCACCGCTCAAAGCGTGGTGTTCACCGTGACCAACGCCAACGGCACAACCTGCACCTTTGGCGGCACCCCTGCCAACACCTTGTGGGACATTGGCTTGACCCCCGGCACCTACCAAACCGTTACCGCCGGCGGCAATGTTTTATTGCTCAGTTCTGGAACTTCCGCCACGGGTGCTGCCTCCAACGTCGGTGTTTTGCTCAAAGGCTCCTTTGGAACGGGCGTGACCACGGGCGCCAACAACCTGAACTTGAACCTGGTCAACCCACCCTATGGCGTGATGTTGTCGGGCAGCACCAGCGCGCCAGCGGCCTTGGCTGCGCAAAGCATCGCTGTGACGGCTCAATTTGCCCGCACCAGCGCCACCGTGGCACCGACTGCCGGCGCGTTTTCCGCCACTCTGCCTTTGACGGTTTGGTACAAGTAAAGCGGCCCTTGCGGCACGCGGCCGGCCCCTGTTGGGCCGCTGCGTGCCACATCCTGACTGAAACCTTCCGCGTTTTTTCATGATCCAGTTACTTCACACCTTTTCCCTCCGAGCCCGTTGGCTTGGATGGGCACTGCTGTGCCCTTGGCTGGCCTTTGCGCAAAACAATGACCAAGGGTCGCTGACACTCAATGGACAAATCACATCGGCAACTTGTCAATTTGTGATGTCAGAGAGCAACGTCCTTGACAGCAACACCATCGCCAACGCCAATTCGTCACTGACCATGAAATTGGGCACGGTGCCCTTGACCACGGCCCAGGCCGCTGCGCTGGGCGCCACCTTTGGCCCGGCCAAAACCGTTTACTTTTTCACCAAGTCGTCTGCAGCTTCTCTCCCTGCTGATTTCAGTTGTTCGGGTGGACAGGCCTTTGACGTTGGATTGACCTTGCCATCCGACAAAATTTTGAACACTGGCAGCCAAACCTTGCTGCTGAGCACTGGCACGGCCGACAGTGGCGCTGTGGGCGGCGTGGCTTTGTCCCTCAAGTCAACCTCGGCCCTGATCAACAAATTTAGTGGCGATTTTGTTGGTACCACCCCCCTCAATTTGACCAAGGGCGGCCCTTTTGGGGTTTTGCTGTCTGGCAACAACAACCTCACCGATGCCGTGGCCAATACGGGCAATGCGCGCACATATGCCCTCACGGCTCAATTTGCCAAAACATCCAACACGGTGACTGCAGGCGCTTATGCAGCCACCATCGTGGTCAACATGTGGTGGCGCTGAACCGCATGGCTTGCTTGCCGGTTTTTCGCTGGACACCCCCCAACGCCCAAGCACATGCAGGCATGCTGCGCCGCCTGACCATGGCCGCATTTGCCCTGACTTGTCTGTTGGGCCAACCAGCCAGGGCGCAGATCGATGTCTCTTCCATTCCGGCCTACCTGGCGGTGGTGGGCGCTATCCGCCAAAACGCCTGCACCTCGCCCTTGATGGCGGGCGACAACCTGGGGGCTTATGTGTTCAATTTGCCCGCGTTGCAAACCACACTGTTGCTGAACACGGCTTTCAGCCCGGTGGCACCGGTGCCCTTGCGCTTGAGCCCCATGGGCCAGAACACAGGCTGCCAGGGTGTGGGGGCTGGCATGCCCACCCAACTCAGTTTCGATGGCGGCGCCGCACCGGTGCTGCCTCTGAGCGGCTTGTTGCGCAACACCGCCACCTTGCGACCGGCGCAAAACGTGTTGGTGCAGGTGGGCTTGATCAGCGCCGAGGGCATGTTCACCCCCCTGGACCTGAACCGACCGCAGCGGCTGAACCAAGTGTTGAACAACCCCGGCAGCCCAGCGTCGGCGGGTCTGTCGCTGGGAGTGCGTTATGTGGCGGCGCGCTATGTGCCCCAGCAATGGACCGGACTGGTCAATGCCAACGACGGCTCGCTGGACGTGACCGCTGGCAATGTGTCGGTTTACTTGCCCTTTGTGATGAACCACCAATGAGCGCCACCCACCCTTTGACGCTTGCGCCCCACAGTGTGGGGGAAATAAGCACATTTTTTCACCGCCACGGCGATCTGCCACAGGCGGTTGAAACGCATCGAAAAGCATCCATTCAACCCACCCAGGAGGATCACCCACCCGCCTAAAGTTTGACGCTTAGCCCGCGCAGGTAATGCTTTTGCTGATCTTGTGCCACGGCCCGTGCTTGGGTTCAATCGAATCCAAAGCGGTGTGCACCACACCGCACCGCACAACTGGGAGTGGACATGAACAGCCAAAACAACACACGGCGCTGGGCCCAAGTGGCATTGACCGCCCTCGCAACCGCCGCAGTCTGCAGCGCACACGCTCAACGGGGTGTGCTCGAAATTCACGGCGTGTTGACTTCCCCGAGTTGCCTGGTTGGCGTGCAGTCCTTGCAACGCTGGCAAGGGCAAACCCAGGTGAGTGGCCAGGCCTGCGGCCTGAGCACGGGAGCTGGCAATGCCTTGTCCACCGCGGCCATCGCCCACATTTCAGAAGAACGCCAGGCCGTGCCCCACAGCACGGCCGATGCCAAACGCCTGTTCACCCTCAGCTACCGCTGAGCCCCTGGCAGGCGCGAAACGGTTCTTCTGGTTGGGGCGGGCCACTTCAACCACCGAGAAGACCATGATGTACCCCAGCTTCACCCCCAACCTGACCCGCGCCCTGCTCCAAGCCTTGCTCACCCTCGCCCAGCCGTCCCGGCGCTGGCTGGCCACTTTGCGCCGCCTGCATCCGGCCTGGTTGGTGCTGCCCTGCCTGTGGGCCTGGGCAGGTGCTCAGGCCGACATGATCATTGACACCACCCGCGTCATTTACCCCGAAGCGCGGCGTGAGGTGACGTTCAGGATCACCAATGTGTCCAAAGACAAACCCGCCTTTGTGCAAATGTGGCTTGACGACGGCAACGCGGCCTCGTCGCCCGAAGACTCGGTCACGCCCTTCAACCTCTCGCCACCGGTGGCCCGTCTGCGCGCCGACGGTGCCCAGGTGGTGCGCTTGGTCTACACCGGCGAGCCCTTGCCCGTCGACCGTGAAAGCGTTTTTTACTTCAACATGCTTGAGGTGCCGCAAAAGTCGGCCGAAGAAAACAAGCTGGTGTTTGCGGTGCGCACCCGCATCAAGGTGTTTTTCCGGCCCAAGGCTTTGCGCGGCGACCCCAACGACATGATGAACAAATCGACCTGGAAGATCACCCAAAAAGACGGCAATTGGGTCGCCGAGGGCACCAACCCCACGCCATACCACATGTCGTTTTTCAACGTGAGCCTGGGCCAAGGCGGTACTTTTTCGTCGACTTTCGATGGCGGCATGTTGCCCCCCATGGGCAAGGGCACGGTGCTGCTGGGCGAGGTGGGCAAATTCACCCCAGACCATAAGCAAATCAAGGTGGAGTTTGTCAGCGACTACGGTGGCCCCATACCGGTTGAGTTTGCCCTCACCCCCGGCCCCTGATCCCCCCCGACTGCACTGTTTTGACCACCACCATGGGGTCTGTTGCCAAAACAGCCGGGGCTTGGTGTGCGCTGTGGACATTGGCCAGCAGCGCGCCGTGGGCGCAGGCCGCCGACACCAGCCTGGACAACCAACCCCTGGGCATGCGCGCCCGCGTCGAGATCAGCACCCACCAACCCGGACCCAGCACGGGGGTGGTGCTGCGCTTGCAAGGACAGGCCTTTCAGGGCCAGGTGGTGGAGTTGACGCAAAACGGGCTGGTGTTTTTTGAGCAACGGCTCAGCGAGGGGCCCTTTTTGATCGACGACCTGCGCCCCTTCAACCCCATCAGCCCGGTCAGCCTGCGCCTGCGCACCCCGCAGCAAGCCGATGGGGCGATACAACTGCCCCTGCTGCCGCAACAAAAACAAGTGCTCAGCAGCCAACGGCCCGAGCTGATGGCCCCGGTGCCCGTGCCCCAAGCACCGCCCCTGGCCCCCAAACCCGCCGCCGATGACGGCGAGTTTGAATTCGACACCGACTTTTTGCGCGGCAAAGCCTTTCGCAACCTGGACCGCAATGCGGTGAACCAACTCGGCCGGGCGCGCCCGGGCAACTTCGATGTGGACGTTTATCGCAACGACAGTTTGGTGACCAAAACCCTGGTGAACTTCACCGCCCCGCCCGGTGGCGGCGGCGCGCGCGCTTGCATCACGCCCGAGCTGTTTGTGCAACTTGGCGTCAAACCCGAGCACATCAGCCCCGCTGGGGTGCAACTGAACCAAACCAAGGCCGACGCCAAGTCCAGCGCCCCATCGCCCTGCCTGTACATCGACCAATGGGTGGCTGGGGCGCTGGAGGATTACGACCCCTCCGAGCTGCGCCTGAGCCTGACCATCCCGCAGGCCTTTTTGAGCCGGCGCGCGCTCAACGCGGTGCCAACGGGCTTGCTCACCCGCGGCGAAAACGCGGGCTACGCCAATTACAACTTCAACTATTTTCAAGCCGCGCAATCGAGTTCGTCGTTTTTGGGACTGAACTCGGGCATCAATTTGCAAGGCTGGCAGGTGCGTCACACCAGCTACCTCAGCCACAGCAACACCGAGGGGGCGGGCAGCGTTCAGCAATATGTGGCGGGCGAAACCTATGTGCGCCGCCCCCTCATAGACTGGCGCGCCACCCTGGCCTTGGGCGAAATTGTCAGCACCAGCCCCATTGTGGGCAGCGTGCCGGTGCGCGGGTTGCGCCTGTCCTCCGAAGAAGGCCTGATGGGCGACGACGAGCGCGTCTTTCGCCCGGTGGTGCGCGGCGTGGCCCGCAGCAACGCGCGGGTGCGGGTGCTGCAAAACAACGCGGTGTTTTTTGAGCAAACCGTGCCCCCTGGCCCGTTTGAATTTGCCGACCTCAATCCCCCAGCGGCAGTGGGCGACTTGCAAGTGCAAGTCACCGAAGCCGACGGCACGGTGCAAAGTTTTTTAGTGCCCTACAGCCTGAGCGCGGGCAAGCTCAAACCCGGCTCTTACCGCTACAGCTTGTCAACGGGCAACTTTCGCAACGCCGGCAACGTCACCGAAACACCGGTGCTGCAAGCCTTTTTGCGCTACGGTCTGGACGGCTGGCCCACGCCCGGCGTGGAGTGGCTGACCACCACCAACTACAACAACATCGGCTTGCAAGCCGCCTTCAACCAGGCCTGGGGCACGGTGGCCTTCAACCGCTTGCAGTCGCAAGGGCTGGGCGCCGTGCCCAGCGCGGGCCAGTCTTACGCGGTGAACTACGTGGCACCAGCGCTGGGCCCGGTGAATGTGTATGCCGGCATCAGCGGGCAAAGCCTGGGTTATTTGTCGCCCATCACCGCCTTGACCAACAGCAACGCCGACCCCTACAACCCCTTGAGCCCCAAAAACAGCCTGTTTGTCAGCCTGGGCCTGAACCTGGGCCAATGGGGCGCTGTGTCTTTGGGGGCGGTGGAGCAAAACACCTGGACCGACAACACCCAAACCCACCAATACCGCTTGTCTTACAGCGTTTACACCAGGGCCATGAGTTTGTTTTTCAGCGTGGACCAAACCACCTACGCCGATGGGCGCAAACCGCTGGAGAGCACGAGCGTGTCGGCCTCCATCCCCCTGGGTGTGGGCAGCATGCGGGGCAGCGTGCGCGCCAGCCAAAACCAGTTTGGCAGCATGACGCCGACCCAATCGCTGTCGTTCAACGGATTTCACCAGGACAGCCAAGTGGGCTTTAACCTGAACCAGTCGCAAACCGGCGCCAACAGCAGCACCAGCGCGTCCATCAGCCGGCAACACGCTTACGGCAATGCAAGCGCCAGCTACTCCACCAGCAACACCGGCAGCGAACAATCGGGCATGTCGGCCAGCGGCGGCTTGGTGGTGCACGGCGGCGGCTTGATATTGGCGCCGACCTTGGGCGACACCTTTGCCATTGTCGAAGTGCCCAAGGGCGAAGGCGCGGGGGTGCTGGGCAGCCAAGCCCGCATCAACAGCCGGGGCTATGGCGTGGTGCCTTACCTCTCGCCTTATTACCTGAACGATGTCCAAATCAGCCTAGAGGGTGCCTCCAACGAGTTGGAGGTGGAAAACGCCAGCCAAAAAGTGGCGCCGGTGGAGGGGTCTATCGTGCGCCTGAAGTTCAGCGCCAACTCAGGGCGGCCTTTGTTGATTGTGTTGCAAGCCAGCAGCGGCGCCCGGGTGCCCATTGGTGCCACCGTGAGCGACGCCGCTGGCAACGAGGTGGGCACCGTGGGCCAAGGCAGCCGTGCCTTGGTGCGGGTGCAAACCAACAAAGACCGCCTGAAAGTGGTGTGGGGCGACAAACCCGAAGAAACCTGCTGGCTGGCTTATGCCTTGGACGAGAAACAAATGGCCAATGCCACAGGATTTACCAATTTGAAACTGCGTTGTGATGTAGGTGAATCCGGGTCTAAAACTGTTAAATCCAACGAATAGGATTTGAGAAATGCCATACAAACTTGGTTACAAATTTTTATTACTCATGTTGTTGAGCGTGCTCCCCATCCTCAGCCACTCACAAGGGGTAACCATATGCAACAGTTCCTGGGGCGGCGGAACCATTTCTATCGTGGGCAATACAGGGAATGTAACCAAGGTGGTTCTGAGGACCTCAATCACGCTGAATGGATTGGAGGCAGGTTGCTCTATCTTGCCCACCCCAACTGTTCCGATATTTAATGGAGCAGGTGGGCCTACTGTTATTACCAAAAATGGTTTGACCGTAGACTTCGGTAAAACAATTTTTATAGCCCGAAGCAACCCTGGAGCATCCTGTGGTGTTTCTGGGAGCGGAACTACAGTTTTTAATTACAACAATATAGGGGCTAGGGGCTGTGCTAATGTCACAGTTCAATTTGATGTTGTGTTTTTTTTAGAAGGCAAAAGCACCGCCACAACAACAGATGTTGCTTTTTTTACCCCCAAACTAACCACGTTCGCTGATAAACAAGTTTTACTAACTCACTTGACCAATGGCAATTACCCAGAAGTCAAAGTTCCCGTATCAACAGCACCCACTTGCAGCACCACCATTGACCCTTCAAATCTGATCCTGAGCAATATCAAACCAACGGAACTTCCGGGCGCGGCTGGCACCTTCAGCACAGCAGGAGAAAAGACATTCAATCTTTCAATCAACTGTCCCCCCAATGCCTTGGCAATAGCCTCCAATCTCATACCTACTTTTCAATTCACCAGACCACTTACAGCAAATTCAATTTCTATTTCTCGTACCGCCCTTGCCACAGATGACCTGGGTTTTGGCTTTCGGGTGCTGGCCCCCGACGGCAGTGCTGTCAGACACAACACCCCCATAACCGGTGCCGTTTATGGTTTCAACACACCAACCCAATCGCAAAGCATCAGCAAAACTTTTAAGGTCCAGTACGCCAAAACCCTGGCAACCATCACACCTGGTGCGGCGGCGACCAGCATCACGATATTGATCGGTTTCCAGTAAATCCGATACTTTTAGGCCCATCCGCTGGCCTGTATTGCTGCGAAGCAAGCGCCTCGCACTGTTTTTTGAAGCCATGATTTGATGGCTTTCAGCTTCGGCGATGGGTCGCAGGGCGCGTTCGTTTTTTTCCATCCCGGCCAATTCGCTGATGTTGACTCGCTGTGTTCGGATGCTTTTGGAGAGCGATTTGGCGAAGCCGAATAAAAAGTTGGGGGCATTGAGTCAGCACCTCAAACATGAATCAGTTGTCCACAAGCGATTCATGCAAAAATGAACGCATTCCATCCACATCCACCGGAGCACTTTTGATGTTACTTACTGCAGTCATCACCGAGGCTGAAGATGGAGGGTTCATCGCCTTGAACCCAGAAACAGGCACCACCACCCAAGGCGAAACCTTTCAAGAAGCCATCCAAAACCTCAAAGAAGCGACGAGCCTTTACTTAGATGAATTCCCCATGAAAATTCATCATCATCCTGTGATGACCACATTTGAAGTCAGCCATGCCTAAATTCCCCGGGCTATCGGGTGCAGATATTGTTCGTGCTCAGGAATTTTCAGATTCGCTGTGATTTTGGGGCGATTCTCAACATGCCAATGCATCGATCCCTTTGGTCTCAATGATTTGTAGCAGCTTGGCCGCAGCGCCAACGGGATGTTTGCCCGAAGCAGGAGATTCCCATTTTTGAATCGTCGACGGGCGTACATTCAGAAAACCAGCAAACACTGCTTGGCTCATCTTGGCTTTTTTCGTGCGAATCGCAGCCACCCGTTCGGCAGTGTAAGCAGGTGGGGCAGTCCCCAGCGCCTTGATTTGTTCCAAGTTTTTCATGGAAACAATGCCACGCTTAGACAGCAACGTGGCCATTTCAATCATTTCGCCAGCAACGCGGTCAACCCTCTTCTTTGCAGTCATGACAAATTTCCTCTATGTATCCGTCTTGCATCGCATCTTCAATTTGAAGAATGGTGGATGCTTGTAAATCCTTGGCAATCAGTTGCGCCTGTGCAACCGATGCATCTGAAAAGTCAGTACCCGGGTCACTTTTTGAGCGGCCCGCCATGAAAAAAACACCATGCGCGCTTGTGTTGGCAACCAGCGTTCGGGTTGCGCCACGCTTACCCTGTCCAGACACAGCGATGCGTTTTTTACATACCCTAGCACCGAGGTCTGCCTCATACTGGCCAGCAAGGATTTCTTTTGCTGCAGCGCATAGCTGTTCATCAGTCAAGATTTTTTTCGCCCACCGCGCGAAGGTTTTTAACTTGAAAACGCGTTTGTTTTCATGGGCCTTAAATATAGCACTATATGCAATAGTACATCATGGACCCCCACCATTGACTCACGGCTAAACTAACCGCTTTCCCCAAAACCCTGAGACACCATGGCCACTTTTCCCATCAAAATCAACCGCCGCTCTGCCAACATCACCGAGGGCAAATCGCGCGCGCCCAACCGCTCCATGTATTACGCCATGGGCTACCAAGAGGGCGACTTTGTCAAACCCATGGTGGGCGTGGCCAATGGCCACAGCACCATCACACCGTGCAACAGCGGCTTGCAAAAGCTGGCCGACGCGGCGGTGGCGGGCATTGAAGAGGCGGGCGGCAACGCGCAGATTTTTGGCACGCCCACCATTTCGGACGGCATGGCCATGGGCACCGAGGGCATGAAGTACTCGCTGGTCAGCCGTGAGGTCATTTCTGACTGTATTGAAACCTGCGTGGGCGGCCAGTGGATGGACGGGGTGGTGGTAGTCGGCGGCTGCGACAAAAACATGCCCGGCGGCATGATGGGCATGTTGCGCGCCAATGTGCCAGCCATTTATGTGTACGGCGGCACCATCCTGCCTGGCAGCTACAAGGGCAAAGACCTCAACATCGTGAGCGTCTTCGAAGCCGTGGGCGAAAACGCTGCCGGCAAGTTGAGTGATGCCGACCTGCGCGAGATTGAGATGCGCGCCATCCCCGGCACCGGCTCGTGCGGCGGCATGTACACGGCCAACACCATGTCGTCGTCCTTCGAGGCGCTGGGCATGTCCCTGCCCTACTCGTCGACCATGGCCAATCCCCACGACGAAACGCAAAACTCGGCCAAGGCCTCGGCCAAGGTGCTGATCGAGGCGATCAAAAAAGACCTCAAACCCCGCGACATCGTGACCAAAAAGGCGATTGAAAACGCCGTGGCGGTGATCATGGCCACCGGTGGCTCGACCAATGCGGTGTTGCACTTTTTGGCCATCGCCCACACCGCTGGCGTGGACTGGACGATTGACGACTTCGAGCGCATGCGCCGCAAAATCCCCGTCATTTGCGATTTGAAGCCCAGCGGCAAGTACCTGGCGGTGGACCTGCACAAAGCCGGTGGCATTCCCCAAGTGATGAAGGTGTTGCTCAACGCCGGTTTGCTGCACGGCGACTGCATGACCATCACCGGCAAAACCGTGGCAGAAAACTTGGCCGATATTCCAGACGCTCCCCGCGCCGACCAAGACGTGATTCGCCCCATCGACAAGCCCATGTACGCCGAGGGCCACTTGGCGATTTTGAAAGGCAACCTTTCGCCCGAGGGCGCGGTGGCCAAAATCACCGGCTTGAAAAACCCCGTCATCACCGGCCCTGCGCGGGTGTTTGACGACGAGCAATCGGCGCTGAAAGCGATTTTGGACGGCAAGATCCACGCCGGCGACGTGATGGTGCTGCGCTACTTGGGCCCCAAAGGGGGACCGGGCATGCCCGAAATGCTGGCCCCCACCGGCGCGCTGATTGGCGC
>CANFPJ010000018.1 GCA_947448885.1 Comamonadaceae bacterium | reverse complement strand
GTTTGGACAACTTGGCGGCAGGTGGCCTGGCGGCGGGGGAGGGGATTTTGTCGTGTGCGGTGCGCGAGCTGGATGAAGAGGCGGGCTTGGCACCAAGCTTGGCGCAGCAGGTGCAGCGCGCCGGGCGCATCACCACAGCCCGCTCAGAGGCTGAGGGCTGGCACGATGAGACGCTGCTGGTCTTCAACCTGTTGCTGCCAGACGGCGTGGTTCCCCACAACACCGATGGCGAAGTCAGTGGGTTTGAATGCCTCTCGCCCGCAGAGGTGATGGCGCGCATCCGCATGGCCGATTTTTCCAAGGATGCGGCCTGTGTGGTGGCGCAGGGCGTTTTGAGTGCTCAGTACTTTTCGGGAACGATCATTTCCGAGGGAACCGGCGAGCGGATGTAGTCGGGGTTTCGAACCCGTGCGGGCAAGGCGATTTCAGCGTGTGCCACTTCGTGGTAATCGAACTGGCTCAGCAAATGGTCAATGCAATTGAGCCGTGCACGTTTTTTGTCCACGGCTTGCACCACCCACCAAGGCGCTTCAGGAATATGGGTGCGCTCGATCATGGTTTCTTTGGCGCGGGTGTAATCCTCCCATCGACGGCGGCTCTCCAAATCCATGGGGCTCAACTTCCATTGCTTCAAAGGGTCGTGGATGCGCCCTAAAAACCGGGCGTGTTGTTCGTCGTCGGTGATGGAGAACCAATACTTCAGCAACTTGATGCCACTGCGCCCCAGCATTTTTTCAAACTCGGGGACCGAGCGGAAGAATTCTTCGTACTCCTCGTCTGAGCAAAAACCCATCACCCGCTCCACCCCAGCGCGGTTGTACCAACTGCGGTCGAACAACACAATTTCGCCCGCTGCGGGCAAATGCGCCGCGTAGCGTTGAAAGTACCACTGCGTGCGTTCTCGGTCGTTGGGGGCGGGCAGGGCGGTGACCCGGCACACGCGTGGGTTGAGCCGCTGGGTGATGCGCTTGATCACGCCCCCTTTGCCGGCTGCATCTCTGCCCTCAAACAAAATCACCACCTTTTGCTTGGTGGCCACCACCCAGTCTTGCAGTTTGACCAGCTCACCTTGCAAGCGCAACAGTTCGCGAAAGTATGTGGCGCGGGCCTGTTTTTCTTCGGGGCTGGCGTGAGGAGAATTCTCGTCTTCGCCGTCTTCCAGCGACATCTCCAACTCCTCGTCGATGGAGTCCAAAAGATCCTCTCTGATCTTGCGCAATTGCTCTGCGTCCATTGATGGCCTGTCGTTCATGGAAAACTCCTTTGCAAGCATCATCGTTATTGTTTATGGCGAATTCATGACAGATGTCACGAATTTTTCATAAATAAAAACTAGAGTTTGGGCATGCGCACAGCCCATCTTTGAGATGAAATTCTTTCGGCAAGCCCTTATTTTGTGTTTGGCCTTGTGGGTACTCGGTTCGCTGTCGGGGTGTGCGGTTCGCCCTTTTATTTTGAGCAACGTGGCCGATGCCTTGGTCTCGCAGGCACAAGATTTCGAAGATGACATTTATTTGGCCCGTGACGCCAGTGCTTTTTATCTGAAATTGTCGGAATCTGTTTTGCGCGAAACGCCAGGCAACTTGAAGCTGGCGGAGTCTGTGGCAGCCGGTTTCACCCAATATGCCTATGCATTCGTGTCTTTCGAGGCCGACCAAATCCAATCCAAAGACGCCAAAGCCGCTCAACAGATGAAGGAGCGCGCCGCCCGCTTGTATGCCAGGGCGCACAGGCATGCCATGTGGGCCCTTGAAACATCAACGCCTGGGTTTACCAAAGCCTTGACGCAATTGGAGCCCAGTGCAACTTTGCGCCTGACGGAGGCGCAAGTGGGCGTGGCCTATTGGGCCGCTGCCGCTTGGGGTGGGATGATTTCCTTGTCCAAAGACGATCCGGACACAGTGGCCGACCTGCCCTTGGCCATGAAGTTGGCCAAGCTGGCATGGGAAACCAAGCCCGACCATGGCCGAGGCAGCTTGTCGAGCTTGATGGGAACCTTTGAAGCGGCCAGCCCAGGCGGTTCCCTGGCTTTGGCCGAAAAGTACTTTGACCAAGCCATTGCGCAAAGCAAGGGCCAAAGTGCTGGACCTTGGGTGGCCAAAGCCGAAAGCATTGCCATGGCCAAGCAAGATGCCGCATTGTTCGCGCAATGGCTGAAAGAAGCGATTCGGATCAGCGCTGCGCACCGAAATTTGGAAAATGAAGTCATGCGCGCCCGCGCCGCTTGGCTGTTGGAAACGATGGACGATCTTTTTTGAAAGAGACCTATGTTTGATCGAATGGCTCGGTATGCCGGTGCTTTGTTGCTGTGCGGTTTGATGGGGGCATCGGCGCTGGCCTCTGAAAAGCCCTTGCGCATTGGCACCCTCGCGCCCAAAAATTCTCTGTATCACCGCCAACTTTTAGAGATTGGCGAGGCTTGGCGACAGGCCCAAGGGGGCAATGCCAAGTACGTGGTTTTCCCTGATGGGTCCCAAGGTGGCGAGGCAGAGTTGGCGCGGCGCATGCGCATTGGGCAACTGCAAGGGGCTTTGTTGTCCATCGTCGGTTTGAGCGAAATTGAACCCTCCATCAATGCCTTGCAGTCCATCCCTTTGCTGTTCAAAACCTGGGAAGAGGTGGATTACGTGCGCGAAAAAATGCGCACCTCGATGGAGAAAAAGTTTTTGGACAAAGGCTTCGTGGTCTTGGCTTGGGGGGACGCGGGCTGGGTCCGGTTTTTCTCCAAAGACGCCTTGATGCGGCCCGACGACTTTAAAAAGATGAAGTTCTTCTCGTTTGCAGGTGAAAGCGAGCAACAAGAAATCATGAAAAGCCTGGGCTTCACACCCGTGCCTTTGGAGACCACTGACATCTTGCCCTCCATCCAAACCGGCATGATCAACGTGGTGCCTTCCACGCCTTACTTTGCCCTGGCCACTCAAATTTACGGCAAAGTCCCGCACATGTTGGAAATCAATTGGGCCCCGGTGGTGGGGGCTTTGGTGGTGACCCAAAAGGTCTGGGACGACATGTCCCCAGCGGGTCGCCAAGCTTTGCGCACGGCTGGCGAGAAAGCTGGCGTGCAAATTCGCAACAAAGCCCGCCAAGAGGTTGAAGAGGCGGTCGAGGCCATGCGCAAACGAGGCTTGGTGGTGAACAAGCCCAATCCCGATCAATTGCGCGAATGGCAAGAGTTGGCCGATAAGCTTTATCCGCGCATTCGCGGCAATTTGGTGCCTGCTGAAACCTTTGACGAAGTGTTTCAGCACGTCAAAGCCTGCAGATCTGGGCGCAAGTGATGCGTTATGGGGGCCGTGTGGATGAAGCGCTGGCTGCTGTGGCGCTGGCTTTGATGGTGCTGATCCCACTCATCGAGATGGTGGGGCGACCGATCACAGGGCGTGGCTTCGAAAATGCCCCTTTGTTTGTGCAGCACATGGGCTTGGTGATGGCCATGTGGGGTGCGGTGGCCGCCCAACGCCACGGGCATTTGACCAGTTTGGGCCGCTTGTTCGAAGGCGGCGAAGGGTTTGCGCGTGTGGCCGCCGGCGCGATTTGTGGCTGTTTGACCTGGGCCAGTTGGCAGTTTGTCAAATCTGAAATGCAGTCACCCAAAGAATTGGCTTATGGCCTGCCTGTGTGGTGGCTGCAACTCGTCATGCCCTTGGGTTTCGCGATTTTGGGCATCAAACTCTCGGGGCAGGGCGCTGGCACGACTTGGGCCGATCGGGCGCGGTCATGCCTTTGGCCGCTGGCAGGCTTGGGTTTGGCCGCTTGGTGGGATGGCGAGGTCCTTGTGCTCTGGCCATGCATGGTTGTGTTGGTTGCCGCTTTGCTCTGCGGCGCCCCCATCTTTGCAGTGCTGGGTGGTTTGGCTTTGGCATTGTTTTGGAGCGAGGGTTTGCCTTTGGCCTCCATTGCCTTGTCGCAATACCAAATGACCGTCAACCCGTCCTTACCGGCTTTGCCCTTGTTCACCCTGGCTGGCTTGTTGTTTGCCAAAACGGGGGCGGTTCAGCGTTTGGGGGTTTTGTTTCTGGCGATTTTTGGCCATGGGCTGGTTGGCACGTTGCTGGCAGCCACGGTGCTGTGCTCATTTTTCACCGCCTTTACCGGTGGCAGTGGTGTGACCATTTTGGCTTTGGGGGGCTTGTTGCTGCCCTTGCTGCGACATGCCGGCTACCCAGAGCAGCGGGACATCAGCTTGGTCACCAGTGCCAGCGCCTTGGGCGTTTTGCTGGCCCCATCGGTGCCCTTGATCATGTACGCCATCATTGCCCGCGTGCCCATCAACACCATGTTTCTGGCGGGTTTGGTGCCCGCCCTGGTGATGATCATCTGCCTGTTGGTGTTTGGCGGCTATTTGCGGGCCACTCGCCATGGACCGCCGCCAGTGGCTCAAACCGTCGATGTGCGCAGTGCCATCTGGCGCGCCAAATGGGAAATCTTGGCCCCCGTGGTGGCCATCGCATCACTGGTCAGTGGCTTGGCAACGCCCACTGAAAGCGCGGCATTAACGGCGGCCTATGCCATCTTGACCTTGGGATGGGCGCACCGGGAGTTGAGCTGGCGTTCGTTGGGCGAGTGCTTGTCCCAATGCGCGCAAATCATTGGGGGTGTGATGTTGATTTTGGGCATGGCTTTGGGGCTCACCAATTACCTGGTGGATGCTGGCATTCCCGATTTGGTGATCGATGCGGTGCAAGGCCTGACCCAAAACAAATACCTGTTCTTGCTGGCATTGAATGTATTTTTGTTTGTGGCGGGCGCCCTGATGGAAATTTATGCGGCCATCGTGGTGTTGGTGCCCTTGTTGTTGCCCCTGGCCATGAGCTATGGCATTGACCCGGTCCACTTCGGCATCATTTTCTTGGCCAATATGGAGATGGGATTTTTATGCCCGCCTGCGGGCATGAACATATTCTTTGCATCGGCCATCTTTAAAAAGCCGATTCGAACGGTGGCCAAGTCCGTGTTGCCCGCATTGCTGGCGATTTTTATCGGAACCATGGTCATTTCATGGCTGCCCCTGGTGGCCCTGGGCTTGCCAACTTACCTGGGGAGCATGCCCTGACAGGGTTGTGCAGGCCTCATGTTTTGAACCTTGCGCTTGGATGGCGCATTCGATTGACCGTCACAGCGCAGGTGAAGCGCTGGCAATGCCCACCTCTTTCAAAGTCAAGGCAACGGCATGAACCGCCTGCGCCATCTCCACCGGCCCAATGGCCCCAATGCAACCCACCCGGAAGGTTTCCACTTGGGTCAGTTTGCCGGGATACAGAATAAAACCGTTCTTTTTGGCGATGTCATAAAAGGTTTTGAACTGGTACCTGGGGTCGGCCGGCGCATGGAAGGTGACGATGATGGGCGCCTGGATGGCCGGGTCCAAAAAAGGTTTGAAACCCAGTTCGGCCATGCCGCCCACCAAGGTGCGGCAATTGCTTTGGTAGCGCTTCAAGCGAGCAGTTTGTCCGCCTTCTTCCTCAAACTGGGCAATGGCTTCGTTCAAGGCCACCAACACATGCGTGGGTGGGGTGAAGCGCCATTGGCCGGTCTTTTCCATGTAGATGTATTGGTCATGCAGGTCCATGGCCAGTGAGCTGTTGTTGCCTTCGCATTGGGGCAGGATGGCTTTGCGGATGAATACAAAACCCATGCCGGGCACACCCTCTAGGCATTTGCCACTGGCCGCAATCAGCGCATCAAAATGCACTTTTCGGGCGTCGATTTCCAGGGCGGCGAATGAGCTCATGGCGTCGACGATCAAGCCTTTGCCATGGGCTTGGCACACATCGGCCACCGCCTGCAAAGGGTTGAGGACGCCGGCCCCCGTTTCGCAATGGATCATGACCACATGGGTGATGCTTGTGTCGGCCAGCAAGTGCGATTGCAGCACCTCGGGACTGATCGCCGCATCTTCGGCAAAAGGGACGACGGTGGTGCGCCGCCCCATCAGGTGGGTGAGTTTGGCCGCCCGCTTGCAATAAGCACCGTTGTCGAGCACCAGCACGTGGCCACCCGGTGGAACCACCGTGGCCACCGCCGCTTCGACGCTGAAGGTGCCACTGCCTTGCAGGGGCACCACCACATGGCTGTCGTGTCCATGCACGATGCTCAGCAGGCTTTGGCGCACCCGGGCGGTGATGGCGATGAAGTCGCTGTCCCAGGAACCCCAATCTTTGAGCATGGCCAGCTTGGTGCGCAAACTGGTGGTCAGGGGGCCGGGGGTGAGCAAGATGGCTTCGCGGTGTGCTGTCATGGGAACTTCATCCAAAAAGGTGGCTCATTGTTCATAAAAATCAGTGGGTCAGCGCCAGATGCCGATAGGTATCCATGGATGTCAAATTTTCAGTTGTAGATTGTTGACAATTGGGTGAATTGTGCTCCAATTCACACATGCTTCAAGACTTGGCAGACCCATTTGCCCACGCCCACCCGACGATTGACATGCTGCAAAAAAGCTCCTTGACGGGGGCGGTGCAGCAGGCCATTGAACGACTCATCCACAGCGGCGAACTGGCCCCAGGGGACAAGCTGACCGAGATGGCGCTGGCAGAACGGCTGGGGGTATCGCGGGGACCGGTGCGCGAAGCCTTTCGGGTGTTGGAGGAGGCGGGCTTGGTGCAGTTGGAGAAAAACCGTGGCGTTTTTGTCCGCGAGGTGTCGCTCCACGAGGCCCTGGAAATTTTTGATATGCGCGCGATGATGGAAGCCCATGTTGGCGCCACCTTGGCCGTTCAAGCCAGTGCAGAACAACTTCAAATCTTGCAAACCTTGATGGACAGCATGGAGCAAGCCGTTGCCCAGCAAGACCACGCGCAGTACTACTTGCGAAACGTCGAATTTCACGAAACCATGGTCTCCTTGGTGGGCAATCAAAAACTGACGTCCATTTACCGGCGCCTCACGCGCGAGTTGGGTTTGTTTCGGCGGCGCAATTTGACCCAGCCGTCCGAATTGTTGGCGTCAGTTCAGGAGCACCGCGACATATTGGCCGCCATTGGCAGTCGCGATCCCGCAAAGGCATCCGACGCGTTGCGCCAGCATGTGTTGCTCAGCCGCGAGCGCACTGAACGCAACCATCCCCAAACCCTGAATCCCAAAGATTTATAAAGAGTTGAACATGAGCATCCAAGTCAATCAGCGCCAATACCGATTGGCCGCGCAACCTGTGGTGGTGGTGTGTGTCGATGGCTGCGAACCCGATTACTTGGGCCAAGCGGTGGCCACCGGGCACATGCCTTGGATGAAAAAGGCGCTCAGCCATGGCACGGGCTTGGTGGCCGATTGCGTGGTGCCCACCTTCACCAACCCAAACAACTTGTCCATCGTGACGGGCGTGCCCCCCAGCGTGCACGGCATTTGTGGCAACTACCTGTTTGACAGCGAAAACCAGGTGGAGGTCATGATGAATGACCCCAAATGGCTGCGTGCGCCCACCATCTTGGCCGCCTTGGCCAACGCCGGGCAAAAGCTGGCGGTGGTCACGGCCAAGGACAAGTTGCGGCAATTGCTGGGCCATCAAATGAAGGGCATCTGCTTTTCCGCCGAAAAGGCCGATCAGGCCAATCTGGCCGAGCATGGCATTGATCAGGTGTTGGCCAAAGTGGGCAAGCCCCTGCCCAGTGTTTACAGCGCTGATTTGTCGGAGTTTGTGTTTGCCGCCGGTGTGTGGCTGATGCAGCACCAACGGCCGGATGTGATGTATTTGTCCACCACCGACTACATCCAGCATAAATTTGCACCCGGCACCGCTGGGGCCAATGCCTTCTACGCCATGATGGACGGTTATTTGCAACAACTCGAAGACATGGGTTGCGTCATCGCCTTGACCGCAGACCACGGCATGAACGCCAAAGTGGGGTTGGACGGTCAACCCGATGTCATTTACCTGCAAGACTGGTTCGATGCTTGGCTGGGCACGGCCGCGGCGCGGGTGATTTTGCCCATCACCGACCCGTATGTGGTGCACCACGGGGCCCTGGGCTCGTTTGCCACCGTCTACTTGTCCACCGGTGCCGATGCCGACACAGCGGTCAAGCGTTTGCAAGCGGTGCAAGGCATTGAGGCGGTTTATACCCGCGAACAGGCTGCTGCGCATTTTGAGTTGCCACCAGACCGCATTGGCGACCTGGTGGTGGTGTCAGAGCGCTCCACCGTGCTGGGCACTTCTTTGACCAAGCACGACCTGTCGGGATTGGATGTGCCCCTGCGGTCCCACGGTGGGGTGAGCGAACAACGGGTTCCTTTGATCATCAACAAACCCATCAAGGGCTTGGACGCACAGCGGCGTTGGCGCAATTTTGATGCCTTTGACCTGGCGCTGAACTGGGCGCAATGAATCCCTTTTGGGCATCCCATTCAATCAGGAAACAGCGATGATGGATATTCCAGGTTTGATCAAAGAGCGCCAGCTTGACGCCATGCGCAGCCTTGGGCGCAAATGGGGGGCAGGGCGCGAGCGCCACATTGATGTCTTCAACCCCTTCACCCAAACAGTCCTGGGCACAGTGCCCAAAGCCACGCTGGAAGAGGTGCGCGCAGCTTTTGACTGGGCACGCGCATACCAACCCCAGCTGACCCGCTATGAACGGGCGGCCATCATGAACAAAACCGCAGAACTGGCCCGGGTCCACCTGCAAGAGATCGCGCACTTGATCAGCGCCGAATCGGGCTTGGCGATCAAGGATGCTTTGTATGAAGCCGGGCGGGTCAGCGATGTGTTGCTGTTTGGCGCCCAAGAGGTACTCAAAGACGACGGCCAAATTTTCAGCTGCGACCTGACCCACCATGGCAAACAACGGCGCGTTTACACCCAACGCTCACCCTTGCTGGGTGTGATCACGGCCATCACCCCGTTCAACCACCCGATGAACCAGGTGGCGCACAAAGTCATTCCCAGCATCGCCACCAACAACCGCATGGTGCTCAAACCCTCCGAGAAGGTGCCTTTTTCGGCCATTTATTTCGCTGATTTGCTGTACCAAGCAGGCCTGCCCCCGCAGATGCTGCAAGTCATCACCGGCGACCCGGCCGAAATTGCCGACGAGATGTTGACCCACCCCGCCGTGGATCTGATCACTTTTACCGGCGGCGTGGCCATTGGCAAATACATTGCCAGCAAAGCGGGCTACCGCCGTGTGGTGTTGGAGTTGGGCGGCAATGACCCGCTGATCGTCATGGACGACGCCGATTTGGATGAAGCCTCCACCTTGGCGGTGCAAGGTTCGTACAAAAACTCGGGCCAGCGCTGCACCGCGGTCAAGCGCATGTTGGTGCACGACAAAGTGGCCGACGCTTTCACGGAAATGGTGTTGGCGAAATCCCGGGCTTGGACCTATGGCGACCCCCGTGATGAAGCCAACCTCATGGGCACGGTGATTGACGAAGCCGCGGCCACATTGTTTGAATCGCGTGTCCTGGAGGCCGTGAGCCAGGGCGCACGCCTGCTTTTGGGCAACCAGCGCCAAGGGGCTTTGTACGCGCCCACCGTCCTGGACCGGGTCCGTCCAGAAATGACCTTGGTGCGCGAGGAGACCTTTGGCCCGGTATCGCCCATCATTCGATTTGCCGATATCGACGAGGCGATTCGCATCGCCAATGGCACCGCCTACGGGCTGTCCAGCGGTGTTTGCACCAACCGCATGGATGACATCGTTCGCTTTGTCAATGAACTGCACATGGGCACGGTCAATGTGCGCGAGGTGCCTGGCTACCGGCTTGAGCTCACCCCCTTCGGCGGCATCAAGGACTCGGGCCTGGGCTACAAAGAAGGGGTGCAAGAAGCCATCAAGAGCTTCACCAACCTCAAAACCTATTCCATCCCCTGGATTTGATTGGACACGCATGGCCCTCACCATCGACGACATTGAGCACATTTATACCCAGCGCGGGCATGAGCAATACGCCGGTGAACCGGTCACCATGTTGGCGCATGCTTTGCAATCGGCTGATTTGGCCGAACAAGAGGGTGCTGGCGACGAATTGGTGGCCGCTGCCTTGCTCCATGATTTGGGTCATTTGTTGCACGACATCGCGGGCACCCCCAGTGCCGATGGCATTGACGACGTGCACCAAAACCGCGTCGTGCCGTTTTTTCGGGGCTTGTTTTCTGAATCCGTGATCAACGCCGTGCAGTTGCACGTCGATGCCAAGCGTTATTTGTGCGCGGTGGATACCCGCTATCACGATGCCCTCTCTGCTGATTCCAAGCGCAGCTTGCAATTGCAAGGTGGCATTTACACGCCCGAGCAAGCGCAGGCCTTCATCGCCCAACCCGGTGCGCAAGATGCGGTGCGCTTGCGCCGCTGGGACGATCAGGCCAAGCAAGCGGGCCGACCCACCCCAGACCTGCAGCACTTTCTTCAACACGTTCGTCGCTGTGCCCTGAGCAGCTGAGATGGCCATCACCTGGCCAGTGCTGCTCGCTGTGCTGTTGGGGGCGCTGTTGCATGCCAGTTGGAATGCGCTGGTGAAATCTAGCCAAGACAAGACCTTGGACACCGCACTGATCCATTTGCTGTGTTCCGTTCTGGCACTCCCTGTTTGCCTTTATGTCGGGCCACCCCCCATGCAGGCGTGGCCATTTATTCTGGCTTCGATGGTCATCCACGTGGGTTATTACTTTGCATTGGCCGGCGCTTACCAGCACGGCGAGTTGGGCTTGACCTACCCCTTGATGCGCGGCACCGCACCCCTGTTGGTGGCCCTCGCGTCCATGGCCGTGCTGGGGGAAGCCTTGACCCCCTGGGGTTGGTTGGGCGTGGCTTTGATTTGTGGCGGGGTCTTGTTGCTGGGTGCTGGCATGGCCTTGGTGCAAAACCGCAAAGCCGTTTTGTTTGCCCTCAGCAATGCGGTGTTGATAGCCCTCTACACCGTGGTGGACGCTCAGGGTGCACGCCTGTCTGGCAATGTGGTGCAGTATGTGGCCTTGTTGTTTGCGTTGGATGGTTGGCCGTTTGCATTGATGGTTTTCCTGCACCGCAAAGGACAGGTTTGGCCCTATGTGCGCCAGCGCTGGCCGGTGGCCGTGGGTGGTGCCGTGGCTTCGCTGGGGTCTTATGCCATTGCACTGTGGGCCATGACCTTGGCGCCGGTGGCCATGGTCGCGGCATTGCGGGAAACCTCGGTGTTGTTTGCCGCCGTTTTGGGCGCTTGGTTGCTCAAGGAGCCATGGACGCGCCTGCGCTTTTTGGGCACCGGCGCGATGGTGGCGGGTGTCATGTCCTTGCGTTTGGGATGATGCTGGGACATGGCCATCAAGGAGGTTGAGATGAGTGACATCGCTATGCCCCGGCATGCCCGTGTGGTGGTGGTGGGCGGGGGCATTGTGGGTTGTTCGGTGGCCTATCACCTGGCTTTGATGGGCTGGACCGATGTGGTGCTGTTGGAGCAAGGCCAACTCACCAGTGGCACCACCTGGCATGCCGCTGGCCTGGTGGGGCAAATGCGCGCCAATCGCAGCATGACGCGCATGAGCACCTATGGCATCGAACTCTATGCCCGTTTGGAGCAAGAAACCGGGTTGGCCACTGGGTGGCGCCCGTGTGGCAGCGTCACGGTGGCGCGCACCCCAGAGCGCATGCAATTGCTGCGGCGCCAAATGGCCTTGGCCAGCAGTTTTGGTGTGGAGGTGCACGACATCTCTCCGCTGGAAGTGGCCCAGCGGGTGCCCCTGTTGCGAACCGACGACCTGTGCGGTGCGGTGTGGTTGCCAGGGGACGGCAAGGCCAACCCCGCCGACCTGACCATGTCCTTGGCCAAAGGTGCGCGCCAGCGTGGTGTGAAGATCTTTGAAGGGGTGGAAGTCACGGGGGTGCTGCAAGCCCAGGGCCAGGTGCGAGGCGTCCAGACCCAGTCGGGTGTGGTGGGCTGCGACATGGTGGTCAATTGCGCGGGCCAGTGGGCGCGCCAGTTGGGCCTGCTCGCCGGCGTGAATGTGCCCCTGTATTCGGCCGAACACTTTTACTTGGTGACCGGGAAGATCGACGGTATTCATCCCATGTGGCCGGTGGTGCGCGACCCCGATGGCTTCATTTATTACAAAGAAGAAGTGGGTGGCTTGGTCATGGGTGGCTTTGAGCCGGTGGCCAAGCCTTGGCGGGTGGACCCGATACCGGCCTCCTTTCAGTTTCAGTTGCTGGGGGAGGATTGGGATCAATTTGAAGTCTTGATGCGCAGCGCTTTGCACCGCACACCTTGCCTGGAAACCGCCGACATCAAAATGCTGCTCAATGGGCCTGAGAGCTTCACCCCCGATGGCAACTTCATCATGGGTGAGGCCCCAGAGCTGCGCCATTACTTTGTTTGCGCTGGTTTTAATTCGGCCGGCATTGCCAATGCCGGCGGGGCCGGGCGCTTGATGGCCGAATGGATGGTGCAAGGTGCGCCCAGCGTGGATGTGTGGGACGTGGATATCCGCCGCTTTGCGCCATTCACCAGCAACCGACGCGCCTTGGCTGAGCGCACGGTCGAAACCTTGGGTTTGCATTACGCCATGCGCTGGCCGCGCCAAGAGTTGCAAACTGTTCGCCCCCTGCGCACCTCACCGCTTTACGACGCCTTGGCCGCCAAAGGCGCTGTGTTTGGCAGCAAAAATGGCTGGGAGCGGGTCAATTACTTCAAGCCTGTGGACGCCCTCGCTGCGCACGACACATTGGGCACACCCGATTGGTTGCCATGGGTGCAAGCTGAACAAGCGGCCACCCGCGAAGCGGTGGCTTTGTACGACCAAACATCCTTTGGCAAGTTGTTGGTGCAAGGCCGCGATGCACCCGCCTTGTTACAACACCTGTGCATGCGCCATGTGGACACGCCGGTGGGACAGATGGTGTACACGCCCATGCTGAACGATCAGGGTGGGCATGAAAGTGATTTGACCGTTTTGCGCTTGGCAACGGATATGTTCTTGCTGATCACCGGCTCAGCCCAGGTCACGCGGGACATGGATTGGATTCGCCGCCACATCGCGCCGCACAGTGGGGTCAACGTGACCGACGTCACGACCATGTACAGCGTTTTGTCCCTCATGGGGCCCATGGCGCCCGAGTTGATGGCCCGGGTCAGCCCGGACGATGTGTCTCGGCGCGCCTTGCCCCTGCGCAGCACGCGTGAGATCGACCTCGGCCATGCGCGGGTGCGTGTGGCGCGCATGAGTTATGTGGGTGGCTTGGGTTTTGAGCTTTACGTGCCCATCGAGATGACCCGCCACGTTTACCAAACTTTGCACACCGCTGGCTCGGCTTTGGGCCTGCGCGATGCGGGCTACTACGCACTCGATGCCCTGCGCACGGAGCGCGCGCGGCGCGCCTGGGGGCCAGAGTTGGGGCCGGGCGAGACGCCCATGGAGGCCCGCATGGTATCCACCTTGCCGGCGGACAAAACGCCACCTTTCAAAGGGCAGCAGGCCTTGCGCGATCAATGGGGTTCGACTTTGCAAAAGAAACTGGTTCGGGTGCTGGCGACCCAGCCCGATCCATACCTGTGGGGAGGTGAGCCATTGGTGATCGATGGGCAAACCGTGGGTGAAATCACCTCTGTGGGCTGGGGCCATGAGGCCGGTGCGTGTGTCGGCATGGCCTATCTGCGGGGTGACTGGGCAGCGCGCGATGTGGTCCATCAGGCGGCCAGTGCCATGTTGTGGGGGGAACCCGTCCCGGTGCTGCTGCATGACTTGACACCTCTATTGTGAGTTCGGGCCCATGGCCGAAGTCACTGCCAAGGGTTATCCATGAGCCGCGCCAACTGTAAATTGTCAACAATCAACCAACTTGTCACACATTCGTCATGAAGAAGTCCGATCATGGCGACCAACAGTTCACCACCTCCATGAACACCACAGCGCACGCCAGCCCAACCGGTTTGGACATTCAAAACATCACCAAATCCTTTGGGCAAGGGGCGGTGGCTTTGAAAAACACCTCATTCACGGTGGCGCCCGGTGAAATGGTGGCCTTGATTGGTGCGTCTGGCTCCGGAAAATCCACGCTCTTGCGCCATGTGTCAGGATTCTTGGCCGCCGATGCGGGCAGTGGGGCCATTCGTGTGGGCCCGCACACGGTGCAAAGCCATGGCCAAGTGCACCGCCAAATTCGAAAAATGAGGTCTGATATCGGCTTTATTTTTCAACAGTTCAATCTGGTGGGTCGCATGAATGTGTTGACCAATGTGATGACCGGCATGTTGCCCCGGGTGCCGTTGTTGCGCAGTTTGCTGGGCCAGTTCACCTGGGCAGAAAAGCAAGAGGCTTATGAAGCCTTGAGGATGATTGGCATTGAAGGCTTGGCCTATCAACGTGCCAGCACCTTGTCGGGCGGGCAGCAGCAGCGGGTGGCCATTGCGCGCTGCATGGTGCAACACGCCAAGATCATATTGGCCGACGAACCGATTGCCTCGTTGGACCCCGAGAGCGCCAGAACGGTGATGGACATTCTGGCCAAAATCAACCGCGAACACGGCATCACGGTGTTGGTTTCTTTGCACCAAGTTCAATTTGCCCGGCGCTATTGCCCGCGCACCATTGCGCTGCGCATGGGTGAGGTCATTTATGACGGCCCCTCCGCTGACCTCACAGCCCAGCACCTGCGCAGTTTGTATGGCGCCAGTGTCGACGAGTTGCTGGATGGCACCGAAACCCTAGAACTTGAACCGATTTGATTGACTTTTCTTTCCCAAACCCTTGATCTCCAGGAGTTATTCATCATGAAAATCTCGCGCAAAGTGTTCCTCACCGCCGCAGCTTCACTGTGTTTCATGGCCTCGGCCCAAGCCCAGGCGTTGAAAGAAATCAATTTCGGCATCATTTCGACCGATTCATCCACCGCCCTCAAATCGATGTGGCAACCCTTCATGGACGACATGGCCAAAGCCACCGGCATGAAGATCAATGGTTTTTTTGCCACCGACTACACCGGCATCATTGAGGGCATGCGTTTTGGCAAGGTTCATTTGGCTTGGCACGGCAACAAGTCGGCCATTGAGGCGGTGGACCGCGCCGGTGGCGAGGTGTTTGCGCAATTCATCGATTTGGATGGGCGCCCAGGCTATTACTCTTATGTGATCACCCATCGCGACAGCCCCTTGAAATCGATTGACGACATGATTGCCAACGGCAAGACCTTGTCCTTTGGCCTGGGCGATCCCCAGTCAACCTCTGGTACCTTGGTGCCCACCTACTATGTGTTCAGCCAAAGAAAGCTGGACCCCAAGAACGTGTTCCGCGTGACCCGCAGCGCCAACCACGGTACCAACTTATTGGCCGTATTGAACAAACAAGTCGACGTGGCCACCAACAACAGCGAGGAGTTGGACAAGCTGAAAGTGCGCGACCCGGTCAAGCATGCTGAAGTGAAGATTTTGTGGACCTCGCCGCTGATTCCGCGCGACCCCTTGGTGTGGAAAAAAGACATGCCCAATGAAACCAAGGATGCGATCAAAAAGTTTGTCCTGGGCTACGGCAAAGATGCGCGTGAAAAAGAAATTTTGAAGAACATGCAGCAAATTGCCGGTTTCCGCGACTCCACCGATTTGCAATTGGTCCCCATTCGCCAATTGGAGTTGTACAAAGATCGCATCAAATTTGAAAGCGATGAAAAAATGAACCCCGCAGAGCGCACCGCCAAGATGGCTGAGATCGACAAAAAGCTTGCTGACCTGTCCAAGCTGGCCAAGTGAGCATGACGCCCGCCCACACCCTCGCCATGCCAGCCGACCCTCAGGGAGGGCGGTCACTGCTGCAGCTGTTTGCCTGGGCGGCGTTTTTGATCTTTTTGGGTTGGGCCTGGCAGGGTGCAGAAATCCGACCGATGGACCTGTTCCGCGATTCGGACAACATGGTCAAGTACGCCAAAGAGTTTTTCCCACCCGACTTTCGCGATTGGGAAATTTATCTCAAGGAAATGATCACCACCTTGCACATCGCCGTATGGGGTACGGTATTGGCCATCGTTTGTGCGGTGCCGTTTGGATTGCTGAGTTCCTCCAACATCGTTCCCGCCTGGGTGTATCAACCGGTGCGCCGGTTGATGGACGCTTGCCGGGCCATCAATGAAATGGTGTTTGCCATGTTGTTCATTGTGGCCGTGGGTTTGGGGCCATTCGCTGGGGTGTTGGCCTTGTGGATTCACACCACGGGCACCTTGGCCAAGTTGTTTTCAGAAGCCGTGGAGGCGATTGATCCCCGACCGGTGGAGGGCGTGCGTGCGACGGGGGCCTTGGCCATCGAAGAAATTGTTTACGGTGTCTTGCCCCAGGTCATGCCGCTGTGGATTTCTTATTCACTGTACCGCTTTGAGTCCAATGTGCGCTCTGCCTCTGTGGTGGGCATGGTCGGCGCGGGCGGTATTGGGGTGGTGTTGTATGAGGTCATTCGGGGTTTTCAGTACGCGCAAACCAGCGCGGTGTTGTTGATCATCATTTTGTTTGTCACCAGCATTGACTTGATTTCTTCGGTGATTCGCAAAAAATTCATTTGAGGTCCAAGATTGAGCACTTGGCATTTTCACAACCCTGTGGCCGTGACCTTTGGTTGGGGCGTTTTGAACCAACTGCCCCCATTGCTCAAAGGGCGGCGCGCCGTGGTGGTGACTTTTCCCCAAGCCCGTGAAACGGGCTTGTTGGCCCAAATCGAGGCACTGTTGGGGTCTCATCTGGCGGGGGTGATTGACGATGTGCAGCCCAACCCAGAGCTGAGTTGGGTGAGCGGTCATTACACAAGGTTTTGGCAGCAATACGCCGATTGCGTGGTGGTGGCCGTGGGCGGTGGATCGGTGCTCGACAGCGCCAAAATGTTTTTGCCGGGCGTGGCCAGCGGTGATTTTGCGGAAATCCATGCTGCCTTGGCCCAAGGGAAAGCGCCCGCCATCACCCGGGCGCTGCCCATGATCGCGGTGCCCACCACGGCCGGCACCGGCAGTGAGGTCACCCCCTGGGCCACTTTGTGGGACCGCACCTCCGCCCAGCATCAAAAGTACTCCTTGCATCTGGCACAAACCTGGCCCGAGGCGGCCTTGGTGGACCCGGCCCTGACCTTGTCTTTGCCGCACACGGTGACGCGCGACAGCAATTTGGATGCCTTGTCGCACGCTTTGGAAGCCATCTGGAATGTGAACGCCAATCCGGTGTCGGATGGCTTGGCCCTGCAAGCGGCGCAGACCGTGGTGCGCCATTTGCCCGAACTGCTCGACAACCCCAGCAGCGTGGCGCTGAGAACCTTGGCCAGCCGCGCCAGTTTGTTGGCGGGCTTGGCTTTTTCCAACACCAAAACCGCATTGGCCCACAACATTTCTTATGAAATGACCCTGAAACATGGTCTGTCACATGGCTTGGCTTGTTCCTTCACCTTGCCCATGGTGTGGCGCTTGGCGTGGGGGGTGAGACCCGATCGCGATGCTGTCTTGCAGCAGGTGTTTGGCGCGCAAGAGACTGACCCGGCCAGCGCTTTGGATCGGTTCTTGGCCCGAGTGGGCGTGTCCTCCAACTTCCAGGACCATGGGGTCAGCCCCGAACAAGCCCGCGACATGGTCGAGCGGGCCTTGCAAGGCCCCAGAGGGCGCAACTTCATTCAGGCCGCCGCAGCGGCTTAAGGGGCCAGGGCGGCTTTGACGGCTGCCGACACAGCACCCATGTCGGCCTTGCCGGCCAAACGGGTTTTGACCGCACCCATCACTTTGCCCATGTCACCGGGGCCACTGGCGCCCAACTCTTTCACGATGGCTTGAACAGCATCGGTCAGCTCTTGGGCCGACAGGCGTTCGGGCAAATAGGCGCTGAGCACCGCCAATTCGGTTTTTTCTTTGTCCACCAGGTCTTGGCGGGCGGCTTGCTCAAAGGCGGCGATGGAGTCTTTGCGCTGCTTGATCATTTTGTCGACGATGGCCACGATGGCAACATCGTCCAACTCAATGCGTTCATCCACCTCTTTTTGCTTCATGGCCGACTGCAAAAGGCGGATGGTTCCCAGGCGTTCGCTGTCTTTGGCCCGCATGGCGGTTTTCATGTCATCGGTGATGCGTTCTTTGAGGCTCATGGAAACTCCTGAAAAATGAAAAAAACCCGCACGGGCGGAACCCGGCGGGCTGTGTGTGCTGGGGCCCGCAGGCTCAGAACATCTTTTTGGGCAACTGCATGCTGCGAACGCGCTTGTAGTGGCGTTTGACAGCGGCAGCCTTTTTGCGCTTGCGCTCGGCCGTGGGCTTTTCGTAAAACTCGCGGGCACGCAGGTCGGTGAGCAAGCCCAATTTTTCAATGGTGCGCTTGAAGCGGCGCAGGGCAACGTCGAAAGGTTCGTTGTCTTTAACTCGGATCGTGGTCATGTGTAGGAAATGTTTCCGTGATGTGCAAACAGAGGGTTTTGAAGAAGATCGGGCCTCAAAGCCGTGTCTGCGGTTGTTCCCCAACTTCAGGTGATCAGGCCGTTGGGGGTTTGCCAGCAAAGTTCAGCATTATAGCGGTTTGAGCGCCGCCCCCAAAGCCGTGGCGCAGGCATGGGCGCTGGACCAGGCCCATTGGAAGTTGTAGCCCCCCAGCCAACCGGTGATGTCGACCACCTCGCCAATGAAATACAGGCCTTTTTGGGTCGATTCCATGGTCTTTTGCGACAAAGCTTGGGTGGACACGCCACCCACCGTGACCTCAGCCTTTTTGTAGCCTTCGGTCCCGGTGGGTTGCAAGGCCCAGTTCGTCAGGGCTTGGGCCAAGCCCTCCAGGGCGCGGTCGCTGGCTTGGTTGATGGGGCGCTGCCAGAGGGGGTCGCGCGCCACCCAGGCATTGGCAAGCCGGGTGGGCAGCCATTGGGCCAGTTCGTTGGCAATGCTTTTGCGCGAGGTTTGTTTGGCCTGGCCCAAGGTTTGGGGCAGGCTGAGGTGCGGCAAGAGGTTGACTTCGATGGGCGAGCCCATCTGCCAAAAGCTTGAAATTTGCAAAACCGCGGGACCCGACAGACCGCGGTGGGTGAACAGCAGGTCTTCGTCAAAACCCGTCTGGGCTTTGCCGGTACCGGTCGAGATGTGTACGGGCAGGGATGCACCCGCCATTTGGGCGCATATGGCGCCATCGTCCCCGCCAAAGGTCAGCGGTACCAGGCCAGGCCGGGTGGGCACCAGGGGTAAATTGAACTGAGCCGCCAAGCGGTAACCGAAGTCTGAGGCGCCAATTTGGGGGATGGACAGCCCACCCGTGGCCACCACCAGGGCCTGAGCACGCAATTCACCGCGATCGGTGTCCAACGCGTAGGCGTGGCTTTGGCCGGGGTGGTGGCGCACGGCTTTCACCCCACAGGGTTGCCACAAGGCGACGCTGCCGCCTTGGGCACCGCGTTGGCATTCTTGCCACAGCAGGTCGATCAGGTCTTGCGATGAGCGGTCGCAAAACAACTGGCCTTTGTGTTTTTCATGGAAGGCCATGCCGTGGCTTTGCACCAGGGCGATGAAGTCGTGCGCGGTGTAGCGCGACAAGGCGCTCCGGGCGAACAAGGGGTTCTCGCCCAAAAAGTGCTTGTGCGGGGCTTGGGCATCGATGTCTTTGTTGGTGAAATTGCTGCGCCCGCCGCCAGAGATGCGGATTTTTTCGGCCAATTTGGGGTGGTGGTCGATCAGCACCACCGACAAACCTTGCTGGGCCGCAATGCCTGCGCAAAACAAGCCTGCCGCGCCAGCGCCCACGATGGCCACATCACAGGCGCTCATGGGCTGGCCAAAAAGGCTTCGATCATGTCTGCCAGCGCCTGGGGTTGGTCGTGGTGCAGCATGTGCCCGGTATCTGGCAAGGTGACGTGCTGCAATTGGGGAACCACGCTCACCCGTTGGTGAAACTCTTCGCGGCCATATTTGCCCTTCCACCAGGTTTGCAAGCTGTCGTCGCTGGCATGCACCACCAAGGTGGGGGCACTGATGCGTTGGTAAACGGCTTTGGTTTCTTCCACTTGGTACAACTGGGCGTTGACCACTTTGTGCGCTGGGTGGCCGCGGATGATCCATTGCCCATCGGCTTGCTGCGCGGCCCAGTGTGGCGCCAGCCATTGGGCTTTGTCGGCAGACAAACGGGGGTTGTTTTTCATCAAACGCTCGGCCACGCCGTTCTGATCCGCATAGGGGCGCAGGGCCATCTCGCCCGACCGCAACTGGCGCAGTTGGTCCAACCACTGGGCATAACGCCCCGGCGCTTGGGCAGGAACGGTGGCCGCCATGCCAAACCCTTCCAGGTTGACCAAACGGCGGATGCGATCGGGTCGAACGCCGCTGTACAGCATGGACACATGCCCGCCCATGCTGTGGCCCACCAAATCGATGTTTTGCCCAGGGCACAGGTGGTCGAGCAAGGCGTCCAGGTCGGCCAGGTAGTCCGGGAACCAAAAGTTGTCGATCGCACCCGGGTCGCTCAGGCCATAACCACGCCAATCGGGTGCCACGATCCAGCGATTTGCTGCCAAGGCGTCGACCACAAACTGAAACGATGCCGACACATCCATCCAGCCGTGCAAAAGCACCAGGGGTGTTTCGCCGGCTTGGCGCTGGCCCCATTCGCGCAAGTGATATGGCAGGCCGCGGATGGGGATAAACGAGGAGCGGGATGGTTTCTGGGCTTGGTACATTCCTTGGATCATAAGGATCTTGCGCATGAAGGCCTCTTCCCAAGTTGATCACCACCACAGCATGCACACCGGTTTGGTGTGGCAGGTGCCCACCCATTTCAACATCGCCGAGGTTTGTTGCCGGCGCTGGGCCCAGATGCCCGAAGTGGCAGACCAAGCCGCTATCGTCGAGCACCGCGAGGGGCAAGCGCCCATCCGCCACAGCTATGTCCAACTGCAACAGGCGGCCAATGCGCTCAGCCACCGATTGACGGCCTGGGGGGTGCAACGCGGCGACCGCGTGGCTTTGGTGTTGCCCCAATGTTTTGAAACCGCAGCGGTGCACATCGCCGTCCTGCAAATGGGTGCGGTGGCCATGCCCTTGTCTCAATTGTTCGGGCCCGAGGCCTTGGCGTACCGCTTGCACGACAGCGAAGCCGTGGCCGTGTTCGTGGATGCGGCTTCACTGCCCGGGGTCCTGGCGGTGCGTGACCAAGCCCCGGCTTTGCGCCATGTGGTGGGCTTGGGGGCGGGGGTGGCTGCAGCCGACCAGGTGCTGACCGATTGGCGCGCCATGGGTGCCCCTGATTTCCCCATGTGCCCGACCCTGGCCCAGGACCCCGCCATCTTGATTTACACCAGCGGCACCACCGGGGCGCCCAAGGGCGCGCTGATTCCCCACCAGGCCATGATCGGCAACCTGACTGGTTTTGTGTGCAGCCAAAACTGGTTTGGCTTTGGCCCTGGCGCGGTGACGCCAGACCCCGCGCACCCCTGGCCGACAACCACCCAGCCTCGCGGTGCGGTCATGGCCGCAAGCTTGGCCGAGCGCTCCAGCGCGGCGGTGTTTTGGTCACCGGCAGATTGGGCCTGGACGGGTGGCTTGCTCGATGCCTTGATGCCCACCTTGTACTTTGGCCGCCCCATCGTGGCTTGGCGCGGGCGCTTCAGCCCGGAGTTGGCCTTTTCCCTCATGCAGCAGCATGGGGTGACCCACAGCTTTTTGTTTCCCACGGCGCTCAAGGCCATGATGAAGGCCTTTCCCGATCCTCGCCAGAACTACCGCTTGCGGCTGCAAGCCATCATGAGCGCTGGCGAGGCCGTGGGCGACACGGTGTTTGCCTACTGCCAGGACAAATTGGGTGTGACCGTCAATGAGATGTTTGGCCAGACCGAAATCAATTACATCGTCGGCAACTGCGCCATGAACGGCCGCAGCCTTGGCGGTGTGGGCTGGCCAGCGCGTGCCGGCAGCATGGGTCGGCCTTACCCGGGGCACCGGGTGGACGTCATCAACGATCTGGGCCAAGTGTGTGCCGTGGGCGAGGTGGGCGATGTGGCCTTGCACCGCCGCGATGTGCATGGGCGTGAAGACCCGATCTTCTTTTTGGGCTATTGGCGCAATCCCCAGGCCACGGCCGACAAATACACCGGGGACTGGTGCCGCACCGGCGACTTGGCCACCCGGGATGCAGACGGATACCTGTGGTACCAAGGCCGCTCGGACGATGTGTTCAAGGCCGCGGGCTACCGCATTGGCCCCAGCGAAATCGAAAACTGTTTGCTCAAGCACCCGGCCGTGGCCAATGCCGCCGTGGTGCCCAAACCGGATGCGCAACGCGGCAATGTGGTCAAGGCCTATGTGGTGTTGTCGGCTGGTTTCGCGCCGTCTGAAGACTTGGTGCAAGAGCTCCAGCACCACGTGCGTGGCCAGTTGGCCCCCTACGAATACCCCAAAGATGTGGAGTTCATCGACGCCTTGCCCATGACCACCACGGGCAAGGTGCAAAGGCGGGTGCTGCGCTTGCAAGAAGAACAGCGCGCCGGGCTGTGCCTGGCCTGATGGCGGGGGTTGGGCCCCTGGCCCATGCCCGACAGTAAACTCATCACCATGAATCCACTTTCACTCAACCCTGTTCGCTTGGGACAATGCGATTTGCACGTCACCCCCATTTGCTTGGGCACCATGACCTTTGGTGAACAGGTCAATGAAGCCACTGCCCACGCCATCTTGGACCGGTCCGTGGCTTTGGGGGTCAATTTCATCGACACGGCGGAGATGTATTCGGTGCCCACCCGGGCCGAAACCTATGGGTCGACAGAAACCATCATCGGCCGTTGGCTGGCCCAACACCCGGGCATGCGCCAGCGCATCGTGTTGGCCACCAAAGTGGCCGGCCCATCGCGGGGCATGCCTTGGGTGCGTGCGGGTGAGGGCATGACAGCCCCAGACATTTTGGCCTCGTGCGACGCCAGCTTGAAGCGCTTGCAAACCGATGTCATTGACCTCTACCAAATCCATTGGCCCGAGCGCCATGTGCCCGCCTTTGGCATGATGTATTACGACCCGAGCAAAGAAAAATCGGCCACCCCCATCCACGAGCAGTTGCAGGCCTTGGCCAAACTGGTCCAGCAAGGCAAGGTGCGCCACATCGGTTTATCGAATGAAACGCCGTATGGGGTGCATGAGTTTGTGCGGCTTGCAGAGCAGCACGGGTTGCCGCGCATCGTGTCGGTGCAAAACCCATATTGCTTGACCAACCGCATTTATGAAAATGCCTTGGACGAAACCATGCACCGCTTGGGTGTGTCTTTGCTGGCTTATTCGCCCTTGGCGTTTGGCTCGCTGACGGGCAAGTACGACGCCTTGGGCATCCGCGGTGACCACCCGCCTGTGGGCCGTTTGGGAAAATTTGACGCCATGAAAGCCCAGCGCTGGGGGCGCCCCGAGTCGCTGGCGGCTTCGCGCCGCTACAACAGCTTGGCGCAAAAGAATGGCATGACCCCGACCCAAATGGCTTTGGCTTTTTGCTACACCCAGTGGCGCGTGGCCAGCACCATCATTGGGGTCACCTCCGTGGCCCACTTGGAAGAAAACCTGGCCGCCTGGGGCACGGTGTTGTCGGCAGACGTGTTGGCCGAGATCGATGCCATCCGCAAAGACCTGCGTGACCCCGCGCAGTGACAAGATGGCCACCCGGCCTGCGACCCATCCGGCCCGCTGGGGGGCTGCAAACACCCCGGGTTTTTTGAAAGGTTGATGTGGATTTTTTTCTCCTCCAAGCAGGGGCGGCAGTTGTGGCCTCTTATTTGATGGGTTCGCTGTCGTTTGCGGTCATCGTCAGCCGCATGATGGGCTTGCAAGACCCGCGCACCTACGGCAGCCAAAATCCGGGGGCCACCAATGTGCTGCGCTCGGGCAGCAAAGCGGCGGCCGTGTTGACCCTGTTGCTCGATGCCGTCAAAGGCTGGGTGCCCGTGTTTGTGGTTCAGCGCCTGCCTGGCATGGGAACCGACGCCCTGATCGCGGCTTGTGCCTTGGCCGCTTTTGTCGGTCATGTGTGGCCGGTGTTCTTTCGCTTCAAAGGCGGTAAAGGGGTGGCCACCGCAGCGGGCGTGTTGTTTGGCGTGGATTTTTGGCTGGGCCTGGCGACCATGGCCACGTGGTTGATCGTGGCGTATTTTTCGCGCTATTCATCCTTGGCCGCTGTCGCTGCGGCTATTTTTGCGCCGGCCTTTTACTTGCTGGGCGCGAAAGTGGTGTGGTCAGGCGCGCCCATCATTGCACTGGCCATCGGCGCCATGAGTGCCGTGCTGTTGTACCGCCACAAGGACAACATCGCCCGTTTGATCGCGGGCAAAGAGTCGCGCATCGGCGCCAAAGGCGCATAGGCCTTTGACCCACCCAACGCCCGGGTCTGGAAGCACCTGGGTACCCGGGGGATGCATCAGTTTGCGACAACCAAGCCGTTGATTTTCATCAATAAATAGATGTATTGCAGCTCTGCCCGCTCACAGTCTGGCGCGCCCGCTCGGCGGGTCAAGGCATGGGCAGGTATCTTGAAGCGTTTGCCCTCAATGTCAACTTCCACACGGAAGTAGCAGGGGTTCAATTCGTGAAATGCAATCACCTGGCCCCACTGTCCCATGGGCCAAGGCTTTCGGATCACGAGAACCCGTTCTCCGGGCCGCGCCAGACAATCCATGTTGTCTTCATAGGCTTGTTGAATCTCCGTGGTGGAGGTTTTGGCACTGGCCTGTGCAAACTTGTTGGCAAATTCAATAAATTGTTCAGCATTCATACCAACAGAATCGGCTCGAAACGGCATTTCCTTTAATGCCCCAGAACTGCATTTAAAACGGGATTTAACTGGGCAAATACCCTTCTACCGATAAATAACGCTCACCGGTGTCGTAATTGAAGCCCAGGACTTTGGCGCCAACAGGCAAAGCCGGTAATTGTTGGGCAATGGCCGCCAAAGTGGCCCCGCTGGATATGCCCACCAGCATGCCTTCTTCTCGGGCGGCGCGTCGGCCGTATTCGCGCGCCACTTCGGCGTCGACTTGAATGACGCCATCGAGCAGTGTGGTGTCCAGGTTGCGTGGGATGAAGCCCGCACCAATCCCTTGAATGGGGTGTGGCGAAGGGGCGCCACCCGAAATGACGGGTGATGCCTGGGGTTCGACCGCAAACACCTTCAGTTGGGGCCAATGGCGCTTGAGCACTTTGGCGCACCCGGTCAGGTGCCCACCCGTGCCCACGCCGGTGATGATGGCATCCAGTCCGTTGGGAAAATCGGCGAGTATTTCTTCTGCCGTTGATCGCACATGGGCATCGATATTGGCCGGATTTTCGAATTGCTGAGGCATCCATGCACCCGGGGTGCTGGCCACCAAGGCCTCAGCGCGGGCAATCGCCCCCTTCATGCCTTTGTCTCGCGGCGTGAGGTCAAAGGTGGCGCCATATGCCAGCATCAGACGCCGACGCTCGATGGACATGCTGTCCGGCATCACCAAGATCAGTTCGTAGCCTTTGACGGCTGCCACCATCGCCAGACCCACGCCGGTATTGCCCGAAGTCGGTTCGATGATGATCCCACCTGGCTTCAAGGTGCCTGTGGCCTCCGCTTGTTCAACCATGCTCAGCGCAATCCGGTCTTTGATCGAACCGCCGGGGTTGCTGCGCTCCGATTTGATCCACACCTGAGCGTCAGGACCAAACAGTCGATTCATCCGGATGTGGGGCGTTTTTCCAATCGTTTCAAGAATGTTGTTCACTGGCATGCGATATCTCCGTGGGTTAAAAGTTCATCCGGGGTTTTCAAAATGGGGCCGGGATGCTCGGCCAAGCCAGGTGGTGTCCATCCAGGGTGCATCACTCCGCTTGGATGCCCGCCGCTTGCACGGCTGCTCGGGTGATGTCGATGTCATGGCTTAAAAATGACCTGAAACCCTCGGGCGTGGTGTGCCGCGCCATGGCGCCGTTGATCTCCAACACCTTGATGAGTGAATCACTTTTCAAGGCTTGGGCTGCGATCGCATTGAGCAAGGCCAGGGTGCTGGGCGGCAGGCCACGCGGGCCCATCAAGCCAATCCAACTGGCAAACTCAAAGCCGGGCAACTCGCTGGCAATGGCTGGGGTTTCGCCCAAAGGGCGTTGTTGCGCCGACATGCTGTGGCCCAAAATTTTTAAGCGCTTGGCCGTCACCAAGCCCATGGCCGCCGGTGCGGGGGTGAGAACCCAGTCGGTTTCGCCCGAAACCACGGAGGCCACCCCTTGGCTTCCGCCACGGTAGGGCACATGCAGCGACTCAAAACGGCCATGCACTTGCAGCGCAGCCCCAGCCAAGTGGCTGACAGACCCCATGCCGGCAGAGGCCATGCGCATGTGCCCGGGTTTGGACTTGGCCAGTGCCAAAAATTGCGTGACCGAATTCACCGGCAATGCGGGGTGGCAGACCAAGACATTGGGCAGCAAACCCATCAATGAAATCAAGTCAAAGTCTTTCAAGGGTTGGTAGGGCACGGCTTTTTGTAAAAAAGGGGCCACGGTCACCGCGCTGCTCGAGCCGACCAACAAGGTATAGCCGTCCGCTGGGGCCTGGCGGGCGGCCTCGACCCCAATGGCCCCGGCTGCGCCTGCACGGTTGTCCAACACCACGGCTTGGCCGCACAAGCGTGACATTTCAGTCATCACGGCGCGGCCGATGGTGTCCACGGAGCTACCGGGCGAATTGGGAATGATGCACCGGATGGGCCGGTCTGGGTATTTGGTTTGGGCCCTCAAGGGGGACGCCGATGCCCAGGCCGCCAGTGCCATCAAGCAATCTCGGCGCGACCAAGCATCCGGCGCTGAAGACCCGGGTGCGTGATGGGGGGGAGATCGTTGAAAAAGCATGGGGATGGGGTGGGAAAGGTTCTGACCTCAACCCCGGACCAGGCGCTTAATCCCGGAAATTGTTGAAGCTCAAGGGCAGTTCTGGCACATCTTTTCGGATGAGCGCCATCACCGCTTGCAAATCGTCGCGCTTGGTGCCATTGACCCGGATGGCGTCGCCTTGGATGCTGGCTTGCACTTTGATTTTGCTGTCTTTGACCAAACGCTGGATTTTTTTGGCGGCCTCGGCTTCGATGCCATTGCGCACCTTGACCACTTGCTTGACCTTGTCGCCGCCGATTTTTTGCACCGTGCCTTTGTCCAAAAACCGCACATCGACATGGCGTTTGGCCAGTTTGTTGCGCAAGATCTCGTCGATTTGATCGAGTTGAAAGTCCGCGTCCCCAATCAAGGTGATCTCTTTGTCCTTGAATTCGATCGATGCGGACGTGCCTTTGAAGTCAAAACGGGTGGCGATTTCTTTGGCCGCGTTGTCGACCGCATTTTTCACCTCGACCAAATCGGCTTCACAAACGGTGTCAAAAGAGGGCATGGTGTTACTTCTCAGCGTCAAAACAGGGGTGCGACAATTCTCCCATGAAGATCGAGTCGAATGTGTCCTTGCAGCCCTACAACACCTTTGGCATTGCCGCCAAGGCGCTGCAGTTGGTGCGGGTGACCCAGACCGAAGCCTTGCAAGCCATGCTGCGCGACCCGGTTTGGCACGGGCAACCCAAGTTTGTGTGGGGTGGTGGCAGCAACATTGTCATCACCGGCGACGTCAAACCCTTGGTCATCAAAATGGAAAACAAGGGTCGGCGTTTGTGGCGCGAGGACGATCGCCACTGGTGGGTGGAGGCCGAGGCCGGCGAAAACTGGCACGACTTTGTGACCTGGACCTTGGCCCAAGGGTGGCCGGGCTTGGAAAATCTGGCCCTCATCCCTGGCCATGTTGGTGCCACACCGGTTCAAAACATCGGCGCTTACGGCTTGGAACTGCAAGACGTGTTTGATTCATTGGACGCGGTGGACCTGGACAGTGGGGCGCTTTTCAGCTTGGATGCGGCCCAATGTGCCTTTGCATACCGCGATTCGGTGTTCAAGCACGGGCCTGATCCATCGCAGCATGGTTCCAGCCACATGGGCTTGGCGGGGCGGGCCGCCATCCTGCGCGTGCGCTTTCGGCTGGCCAAAAACTGGCGCCCCTTGTTGGGCTATGCCGATTTGCAGCGCAAAGTGGCCAGCACCGGTCAAACCCAGCCCACGGCGATGGAGGTTTTTGACTGGGTGTGCGAGATTCGCCGTGCCAAGTTGCCGGACCCCGCCGTGCTGGGCAATGCGGGCAGCTTTTTCAAAAACCCCAGTGTCACCCCCGAGCAATGCGCCGACATCATTGGCCGCGACCCGGGCGTGGTGCATTACCCCATGCTCGACGGCAGCATCAAGCTGGCCGCGGGTTGGCTGATTGACGCCTGCGGCTGGAAGGGCAAATCGGTGGGCCAAGCGGGCGTGTATGAAAAGCAAGCCTTGGTGCTGGTCAACCGGGGCGGGCGCGAGTCACCTTGCACCGGCGGCGAGGTGATGACCCTGGCCAAAGCCATTCAAACCAGTGTTTACGAACGCTTTGGCATCCTGCTCGAGCCCGAGCCCGTGGTGGTTTGAGCTTCAGGGCCGGGCGTCGCGGATGGCTTGGGCCAACTCAATCACCGCCAGGGCGTAATAGCTGCTCCAGTTGTAGCGGGTGACCACATAAAAGTTCTCGGTCCCAGCGACATAACTCGGTTCTTGCCCGCCGTTGTGCAATTCCACCAAGGCCAAGGGGCCGGTGTGCTGCAAACCAGGGCCTTGGAGCGTGGCGCCCAATTCGGTCATGCGTTCGGCACTGAAGCTGGGCAAGATGTCGGGCAGCAGCAGGGTTTCGCGCTGGGCCGGATCCATGGGTGGGGTAACGGGGTAGTGGGTGGGCATGCCGCTGACCCAACCAAATGATTTCAGGTAGTTGGCCACCGAACCAATGGCATCCACCGGGCTGCGCACCAAGTCGATGCGACCATCGCCATCAAAATCCACCGCCCATTGGGCCACGCTGGAGGGCATGAATTGCGGCCAGCCCATGGCACCGGCATAACTGCCCTTGGTGTTCAAGGCCGAGGGCCCAGCCCGATGGGCTTGGGCCAAAAAGTGGCCCAGTTCGGCTTGAAAAAAAGCGCTGCGCTCAGCATGCCGAGGGTGCTCGGTGGGAAAGTTCAAGGCCAAGGTGCTCAAGGCATCGATCAGCCGAAAGTTGCCCATGTGCCGCCCAAAATAAGTTTCCACCCCAATGATGCCCACCACCAACTCGGCGGGCACGCCATATTTTTTCTCGGCCCGTTGCAGTGCCAGGCGGTGCTGTTGCCAAAACGCCAGGCCGGCGGCAATGCGGCGCGGTTCCACGAAGCGCTCGCGGTAGGCCTGCCAATTTTTGGCACTGGGGGTGGCCGGTGGCAAAACCAGTGACGACAAGCTGTCCAAACGCGCAGCGTGGGCAATTTGGCGGCGCACCCAGGGCAGTGGCAGTTGGTGGGCTTGGGCCAGCCGCTCGGACAAGGCTTGCACTTCGGGGGTGTCGCCATGGGTGGGTGCCTTGGCCGCTTTGGCGCGGTGCTGCGATTTGACCGCTTTGGCGGCCCGCTGCTGCGCCGAAGCGGACGCCTTGGTCGGGTTGTTTTTCGTTTGGGCCACGGCCCAAGGGGCCGCGCACAAAGTCACCACCAGCACATAAAGCCATGCCCACCGCGACATTGTCAGATGGCTTTGCGCCATCGCGACCCCGCGTTGCCAGGTTTCAATCCCAGACTTGGCCTGTCGCACAGGGGTTTCGGTGCAGGCACACCTGGGCGGGTTGAAATGGCAGCGAGGCGGCATGGTGAGCAAGCAGGGTGAGGGGGCAACGACACAAGTGTGGCACAGTGTGATCGCCCCGCAGCCCTTGTGCAATTTGGTGGCATTGTTTGTCGGGAGTCAATCGTGCGTGACATGGATCAGTTGATACAAGAAGTTCAACACCCACTGTGGTGGTTGGAGTTGTTGGGTTTGTTGCTGTGCTTGGGCGTGGCTTGGGGATTGACACGGCGCGTGTCCCAGGCGATGAGCGGCCACACCCGCTGGACCGGGCGTTCGGTGACAAAAGGTTTTGTGTTTCCCTTTTTGGCTCTGGTCTTGGTGTTTGGCTTGCGCGCGCTGGCCGCCACACATGGCCCAACGCCGCTGCTGAGCTTGGCGCTGCCGGTGCTGTTGTCTTTGGTGGTGATACGCATGTTGGTGCGCTTGCTCACCGGCTTGTTTCCACAATCGCGCAGTGTGCAGTGGATGGAGCGCTCGGTGTCATGGTTGGTGTGGTTGGCGCTGGTCATGTGGTTCACCGGCTTGGATAAACCTTTGCTGCATGAGTTGGAAGCGGTGGAACTGGTTTTTGGCAAGAACAAGCTGAGTTTGCTCACCTTGCTGCAAGGCGCGGCCTACACCGGCTTGGTGCTGATGGTGTCCTTGTGGCTGTCCACCTTGGCCGAACGCGCCCTGATCGCCCCAGCGGTGATGGATTTGTCGGTGCGCAAAATGGCTGGCAACGCGTTGCGGGCCTTGCTCATGTTTTTGGGGTTGGTGATTGCGCTGTCTGCGATTGGCGTGGACCTCACCGCTTTGTCGGTGTTGGGTGGCGCCTTGGGCGTCGGTTTGGGCTTTGGCCTGCAAAACCTGGCGGCCAATTACGTCAGTGGGTTTGTGATTTTGCTGGAGCGCTCACTGCGCATTGGCGACAACATCGTCATGCATTCATTTGAAGGGCAGGTGGTGGACATCACCACCCGCTACACCTTGATTCGCGGGGCCAATGGCCAAGATGCGGTGGTGCCCAACCAAGACTTGACCACTGGGATGGTGCTCAAGCAAAGGCGCGATGTCCCAGTGACCTTGGCCGATGGTTTGATATTGAGTTCCCACTGGCTGGTCAAGCACGACAGCGATGTGGCGGTGGTGCAAGCGGCCTTGGTCCAAGCCGCATTGGGGGTGGACCGCGTGATCCATGACCCCGCACCCCAAGCCCAGCTGCGCGAAGTCACGCCAGCGGGTTTGCAGTTCACCCTGGTGTATTGGATCAAAGACCCGATGGTCGCCCAGATGGGTGTGCGCTCAGAGGTCAACTTGGCCGTTTTGCAGGCCCTGCGCGACCAGGGTGTGGTGCTGGCGGTGGCTGCGCTGGAGTGGCGACAGCCGGCTTGAATGCGTGTAAGCCGCTTGGGGCTTAAGCCTGCATCAGCCATCAGAGCGGTCAGACCGGCCGCTTGAGCGCGTTCAGCTGGGCTGTCGCGGCGGTCCGCTGTGGGTGACCGCGCCGAGTCGGGCGGGTGAGACCAGTTTGGCGTATTTCTCCAACACCCCGCTCAGGTGCTCGGCGGGTGGCTGGGTTGCCTCGGCTTGTCGCTGGGCCCAGGTGGCTGCGTCCACCAGCACGTCCAGCCGAGCGGCTTGGCCATCGATGCGGATGCGGTCACCGTCGCGCAGCCAGCCTATCGGCCCACCGGCGGCGGCCTCTGGCCCCACATAGCCAATCATCATGCCGCGGGTCGCGCCTGAAAAACGGCCATCGGTGATCAGGGCCACTTGCTCGCCCATGCCTTGCCCGTAAACCAAAGCGGTCACGCCCAGCATCTCGCGCATGCCCGGGCCACCGCGGGGGCCTTCGTTGCGGATGACCAGCACATCGCCGGCCTGGTATTGCTTGGCCGACACGGCGGCGTAAGCGTCTTCTTCGTTTTCAAACACCCGTGCCGGGCCTTCAAAAACCAACTTTTTCAAGCCCGCCACTTTGATCAAGGCGCCGTCTGGTGCCAGGTTGCCCTTGAGCACCACCACGCCGCCCGTGGCCATGATGGCTTGGGTGGTGGGGCGCACCACTTGGCCATCGGGTGCTGGGGTGTGCGCCAATTCTTCGGCCAGGGTGCGGCCCGACAAGGTGAGGGCTTGGCCGTGCAGGTGACCGCCGTCGAGCAAGGCCTTGAGCACCGCCCGGGTGCCGCCGACCCGGTGCAAGTCCACCGCCAAAAAACGCCCACCGGGTTGCAAATCGGCAATCAAGGGGGTGCGCGCAAACACCTCGGCCACATCGTCCAAGGTGAAAGCAATGCCAGCTTCGTGGGCAATGGCTGGCAGGTGCAAGCCGGCGTTGGTCGAGCCCCCGGTGGCGGCCACGACAGCTGCGGCGTTTTCCAGCGATTCGCGGGTGATGAGGTCGCGGGGCAGCGGGCCACCGGTGCGCAAAATCTCGGTCACGCGCCGACCCGCCGCACGCGCCAGGGCCAGGCGTTCGCTGTAAACGGCCGGCATCATGGCCGAACCGGGCAGGGCCAGCCCCAGGGTTTCGGCCACCATGGCCATGGTGTTGGCGGTGAATTGGCCAGGGCATGAGCCCACCGTGGGTGCGCATTGGCGCTCCAACTCGCCCAACTCGGCCTCACTCATTTGGCCGGTCATCACCGCGCCCACGCCTTCGTAAGCGGTCAAGATGGTCACGTCTTTGCCGCGCCATTGGCCGGGGAGCATGGCCCCGCCATACACAAACACGCTGGGGCAGTTCAGCCGCGCCATGGCCATCAGCACCCCAGGCAAGGTTTTGTCGCAACCGGCAAAACCCACCAAGCCGTCGTAGGCGTGGCCGACCATCACCGCCTCGATGGAGTCGGCCACCAGTTCGCGCGAGACCAGGCTCATGCGCATGCCTTTGTGGTTCATCGACAAGCCGTCCGACACCGACACCGTGGTGAAGGGCACCGGAATCCCTTGGCCCGCGGCCACCCCCAGCCGCGCCGCGTCGGCCTGCGGCCCCAAGGACATGGAGCAGGGCGTGTTTTCGCCGTGTTGGCTGACGATGCCAATCATGGGTTTGCCAAAGTCGGCTTCGTCCACGCCCACGGCGCGCAAAAAAGCTCGGTGCGGCGTGCGGTCCAGGCCTTCGATGAGCTGGGCCGATTTCAAGCGGGCGGGTGGGGTGAATGGGGGGCGTTGGGTCATGGGTCAGGCTTCAGTGGTTGATGGGGTCATGGCCGCTCGCAGCATGTGGGCCAAGTGGCCTTGGTGGCGCTGCCAGTCGCTGGGTATGTCCAATTGGCCTGCTTGATCAAAGGCCACGTCTTGGGGCCAGCGGCCAAATTGATCGTGCAGTGGCGAGTTGGCGTCAAAGCGCAAGCGCCGGGGCGCTGTGGCGTCCATTTCGCCCAAAGCGGTTAGCAAGTCGGTCATGGTGACCGGCCAAGTGGGGGCGGTGAGGGCGCGTTCACCGGCGGGCAGGGCTTGCGTCCAACGCGCCTCACAGGTTTGTGCGGCGTGCCAGAGTTGATCGACGGCCACATCCAAACTGGTCAGC
>CANFPJ010000017.1 GCA_947448885.1 Comamonadaceae bacterium | reverse complement strand
GATCACGTCTTCCAAGGGCGTGCGTTTTTTGAACTGCACCACTTGCGCCGGTTGCAGCAAGGCCAACACTGCGGAGAGGTCGTGGGCGCAGCGGCGACCCCATTCGAAAGCGGCCAAGTTATTGGCCACGGCCACGTCGTTGAGCTCGATGGCGCGGTGCAATGAGGCGCGGCGCAAGGGCACCCAGCCTTTTTGCCAGGCGTAGCCCAAGATCATGGGGTTGATGTAGATGCTGTCGCCCATCAAACGGGTGGCGATGGTGTTGGCATCGAATGCGCCCAGCTGGGCTGCGGCATCGGCGCCGCCAATGGCTTGCAGCACGTCGGCCACGCAGCCCTCGCTGGGGTTGCCCCAAGCGCCGTTTTTGACAAACGCGGCGGTGGGTGTGCCGTGGTCGTTGATGGCCACGCGGGTGCGCCCGGCGCGCATGCGCTGCACCGTTTCTTTGCCGGCGCTGACGATGGGGTCGCAGCCGATGACCAAATCGGCCACGCCCACGCGGGTGGTGCGGATGTCATCGGCAGATTCGGCCAAGAGCACATGGCTCCAGGTGGCGCCGCCCTTTTGCGCCAAACCGGCCGAGTCTTGGGTGACCACGCCCAGACCTTCCAGGTGACCGGCCATGCCCAGCAACTGGCCAATGGTGATGACGCCGGTGCCGCCCACCCCCGCGACCACGATGCCGTAGCCGCCCAGGTGCTGGCCCGAGGCCAAGCTGGGCAGGGTGGGCTCGGGCACCTCGGGCACCTCGGGCAGCGCGGGGCTGGCCGCGTTTTGGCGTTTGGTGCTGCGCATCTGGCCGCCTTCGACGGTGACAAAGCTGGGGCAAAAGCCTTTGACACAGCTGATGTCTTTGTTGCAGGTGCTTTGGTTGATGGTGCGCTTGCGGCCGAACTCGGTCTCCAAGGGCTCGACGCTGACGCAGTTGCTTTGCGTGCTGCAGTCGCCACAGCCCTCGCACACCAGTTCGTTGATGAACACCCGCTTGGCCGGGTCGACCAAGGTGCCGCGCTTGCGGCGACGGCGCTTTTCGGTGGCGCAGGTTTGGTCGTAAATGATGACGGTGCAGCCCTTGACCTCGCGCAGCTCGCGCTGCACCTGGTCGAGCGCATCACGGTGCTCGATCGCAATGCCTTCGGGCAGCCCCAGGGTGGTGCCGGGTGCGCCATTGGTGCCCACGCCGTCGTATTTGTCGGGCTCGTCGGTGACGATGACGATGCGCCGCGCCCCTTCGGCGCGCATGCTGTGGGCGATTTGGATCACCGAGTGGCCTTCTGGGGTTTCACCCACGCGCTGGCCGCCGGTCATGGCCACCGCATCGTTGTACAAAATTTTGTAGGTGATGTTGACCCCAGCGGCAATGCTTTGGCGCACCGCCAACATGCCGCTGTGAAAGTAAGTGCCGTCGCCAATGTTGGCAAACATGTGGGTGTCGTGGCTGAAAGGCTGCTGGCCCACCCAGGGCACGCCCTCGCCGCCCATTTGGGTAAAGCCGGCGGTGCTGCGGTCCATCCACAGCGCCATGAAGTGGCAGCCAATGCCGGCCATGGCGCGCGAGCCCTCTGGCACACGGGTGCTGGTGTTGTGTGGACAGCCCGAGCAAAACCAGGGCTGGCGATCGGCCTTGATCTCCAGCACTTGCATGGCACGCTCTTTGGCGTCGAGCAGGGCCACATGCGCGTCAATGTGGGCGCGGGTATCGGCGTCCACCCCCAAGGCCAGCAAGCGCTGGGCAATGGCGCGCGCCACCATCGATGGGGTCAGGTCGGCATGGGCGCGCAACAAGGTGTTGGCGCTGGGGTTGTCTTGCGACCACTCGCCGCCTTCGGTATTGCCTGGGTCCTCATTGAACTTGCCCACCACGCGGGGGCGCTGGCCATCGGGCCAGTTGTACAAGCACTCTTTGACCTGGTATTCGATCATTTGGCGCTTTTCTTCGACCACCAAAATCTCTTGCAAGCCGCGCGCAAACTCGCGCGTGCTGTGCGGCTCGAGCGGCCACACCACACCCACCTTGTGCACCCGAATGCCCAAGCGGTGGCAGGCGGCCTCGTCCAAACCCAAGTCCAATAAAGCCTGACAGGTGTCGTTGTAGGCCTTGCCGCTGGCCATCAAGCCCAAGCGGTCGTTGGGGCCTTGGGTGGTGTTGTGGTTGAGCCGATTGGCGCGGATGTAGGCCAAGGCGGCGTACCACTTATAAGTGAACAAGCGCTGCTCTTGGGACAAAGCGTCATCGGGCCAGCGGATGTGCACGCCGCCGACGGGCATGTCAAAGGCGGGCAGCACGATGTTCACCCGCTCGGCGCCAATGGTGGCGGTGGCGCTGGACTCGACCACCTCTTGGATGGTCTTCATGCCCGACCACACGCCGGCAAAGCGGCTCAGCGCCAGCGCATGCACGCCCATGTCCAAAATGTCTTGCACCGATGCCGGAAAGAACACCGGCATGCCACAGGCCTTGAAGATGTGGTCGCTTTGGTGCGCGGCGGTGCTGCTTTTGGCCACGTGGTCGTCACCGGCCACCGCCATCACCCCGCCCCACGGCGTGGTGCCGGCCATGGTGGCGTGCTTGAAAACATCCGAACAGCGGTCCACCCCGGGGCCCTTGCCGTACCAAATGCCAAACACCCCATCAAAGCGGCGGCTGGCCAAGGGCGCAAAGCCCAGTTGCTGGGTGCCCCACAAGGCGGTGGCGGCCAGCTCTTCGTTGACGCCGGGTTGGAACACGATGTTTTGCGCTTGCAGGTACGACTTGGCCTTCCACAGCGCTTGGTCGTAGCCGCCCAAGGGCGAGCCGCGGTAACCACTGATGAAACCAGCGGTGTTTTTGCCGAGCAAGGCATCGCGCTGACGCTGCAACATGGGCAGCTTGACCAAGGCCTGCACCCCGCTCATGAAGGCGCGACCCTGGTCGAGGGCGTATTTGTCGTCCAAGCTGACTGTTTCCAGGGCTTGGCGGATGTGTTCGGGCAGCGGGGCGTTCATGGCTTGTCTCCTGGCACGGGGCTGGCTGACAGTGTAGGCGCAGGGCGGGGGTTTGTCAGCGCGGCCACAACACCCACAGGCGCAGGTTTTGTTTGACGCGACCGGCCAACTCACCAGCGGCAGCGCCTGCACCCGCGTAGTAGTCGGCACGCACCGCACCCACGATGGCGCTGCCGGTGTCTTGCGCAAACACCAGGCGCTGCACCCGCAGCGCCGGCCCATTGCTGGCCAGCCACACCGGCGTGGCATAGGGGATGGACTCGCGGTCCACGGCGATCGAGCGCCCAGCCGTCAGCGGCACGCCTTGGGCGCCGCGCGGGCCGGCATCGTCGGCGCCTTCGCCCAATGCCTCTTCGCGGAAAAACACATAACGCGGATTGGCCCACAGCATTTCTTGCGCCCGCTGCGGGTTGCGCGCCACCCAGGCTTTGATGCCGTCCCAGCTGGCGTCGCGCACCAGGCCTTGGTCGAGCAGCGAGCGGCCCACGCTTTGGTAGGGCTGCTCGTTGGTGCCGGCAAAGGCCAGGCGCACCCAACGGGTGCGGCCATCGGGCTCTTGCACCCGCAACTGGCCCGAGCCTTGGATGTGCAGCACCAGCGCGTCAATCGGGTCGGCCAACCACGCGATCTCTTGCCCGGCCAAAGCGGCGCGGGCCTCGGGCAAGGTGTCGATTTGCTGGCGGGTGAACCACGGCCGGCCTTGGCGCTGGGCCTGCTGGGCGGCTGCCGGGTAAGCGTACAAGGGCACCCCAAAACCCGGCGCGGCTTGGCGCGAGGCGTTCATGGTGGGCTCGTAATAGCTGGTGAGCAAACCCTCACTGGCGCCTTGCAAAGGCTCGACGCGGTAGGGCTGCAAGCGGGTGACCATCCACAAGCGCTGCTCGCTGGCGTCGGCAATGCTCAAGCGGCGCACATCAGCGCACAGCGGGCCAAACACCGGGCCGGGGCGCTCGCAGTTTTTCAGCCAAGCGTTCCAGGCCTCGTGCAAGCTGTCGTCTTGCCAACCGGGGAGTTCGTCCCAGGGCACGGGTGTCCAGCGGCTTTTCAGCATGCGCTCGGGCGAGGGGGTGCCCGGCAAACCCGCCAAACCCGCGCGCGCGCTCGGCGCGGGCCTGGGTGCGACGACCTCGGGGCTGGGCAGGGTGGGGGCGGTGCCCAGCGGTGGCCGTTCGGGCTGCGGGGCCATGACGCGCGGCGGTGCGCTGCAAGCCACCAGGCTTCCTACAATCGCGGCCATGATCCAACCTGCTTTGACCCGCTGAATGTGGCTGATCTTTTTAGAGGCCTTGGTGGCGGGTTTGCTGCTGGTGTTCATTGTTTGGTGGACGATGTTCTCTGGCCGCCCGCCGGCCCCACCGATCGAGCCGACTGAGCCTGTCGCGCCCAACGCACCACCGGCCCCGAGCGGCGGTGCCGACACCCACCCCGACCCATCAGCAGCGACACGCGCCAAAGCAACCGACTGATCTGGCTTCACGGGGCGGCGCGCAAACGGTTGGAGAGTTCGACAGCCGAGCGCACGGCCATTTTCTCGAACACGCGGGCGCGGTGCACCTCGACCGTGCGCACACTGATGTGCAACTGGTCGGCGATGAGTTTGTTGGGCAGGCCCTCGACCACACACTGCATGACCTCGCGCTCGCGCTCGGTCAAGCCCTCGATCAACTCGTCCAAGCTTTGCTGGCGCTGCTGGCTGTGCAATTGTTGCGCCGAGCGCTGCACGGCTTGCTCGACCCGGTCCACCAGCGAGTTGTCCGAGAACGGCTTTTCGCAAAAGTCAAAAGCGCCGCGTTTGACCGCATCCACCGCCGTGGGCACATCGGCGTGGCCGGTCAAAAAAATCACCGGCAACTGGGGCAGCAAGCCCTTGTCAATCAACCGCTCAAACAAAGCCAAGCCACTGATGCCAGGCATGCGCACATCCAACAGCAAGCAACTGGCTTGCCCCAGGGGCTTGGGCGTTTGGTTCAGCCCCAGGTGCTCGATCAGGCCCTCGGCGCTGTCAAAGCATGCCGTCTGCAAGCCCCGCGAGCGCAACAACCAAGCCAAGGCTTGGCGCACGCTTTCATCATCGTCGACCACATACACCAAAGCATCTTGAACCGGTTGCATATCAAGATTGTGGCAGGGCCACGTCCGCCAAAGCCATGCTGCCCGGCGCCGGCGACAAGGCCAGGGTGAAAAAGAATTCGGTGCCACCGCTGGCCAAGGCGCGGTGCTGCAAACGCCCCCCATGTTGCTCGACCACGGTGCGACACAGGCTCAGGCCCAAGCCCATGCCCTCGGCCTTGGTGGTGAAAAACGGGGTGAACAACTGGGCCGACACCTCGGGCGTGATGCCCAAACCGCCATCGGCCACCGCAAATTCCAAGACCCCATCGCCTTCGGCGTTGTCGCTGGGGCGCACGGACAAGCGCAACTCGCGCACCCGGCCCAGTGGCAGGGCCTGCATGGCTTGCATGCCGTTGCGCGCCAGGTTGAGCAAGACCTGTTCGACCATGGTCCGGTCGCACCACACCGGCGGCAAGGCGGGATCGCAGTCCAGGTGCAAACGCACCCCGGTTTTGCGCGCCTGCAAGGTGACCAGGGGCAAGATGCTGTCGATCAAGGTGTGCGCGGACACCGCTTCGCGGGCTTGGTCGCGCCGGCGCACAAAGTTGTGCACGCTTTTGATGACCAAACCCGCTCGGCGCGCTTGTTCGGCAATGTGGTCCAAGGCCTGGCTGATTTGTTGGCCCACGGCGCGCGGCATGGCGGCATCGGCTTGCAACAGGTTTTGACTGCCAGTGGCATAGCTGGCGATGGCCGCCAAGGGTTGGTTGAGTTCGTGGCTGAGCAGGGAGGCCATCTCGCCCACCGTGGCCAAACGCGCGGTGGCTTGCAAGCGGTCCAGGGTGGCGCGGCTCAACTCCTCGCTGGCGCGTTGGGCGCTGATGTCGAGCACCGCACTCATCCAACCGGTTTGGCTGCCGCTGGCATTGATCAGCGGGGCCTCAAAAATCAGCACTGGAAACCGCTCACCGTTTTTGCGCTGAAAGTCCGACTCCGTGCCCTCGCGCGGCGGGGTGTTGCCGGCCAAGCGCCAGGCTTGGCGTTTGCCGTATTCGTCGACTTTTTCGGGTGGCCAATAGGGCGCGGGGATGCCTTGACCGAGCAACTCCTCGGGGGCAAAGCCCACCATCTCGCAAAACGCCGGGTTGACGTAGGTGATGCGCCCTTGCAGGTCGCGCGCGCGCAAACCCGTGACCAACGAGTCCTCCATGGCTTTGCGAAAGGCCAAGGCGTCGGCCAGGTCGCGCTCGGCGCGCAGGCGCCGGCGCATGTCGCGCGCCAGCAAGGCCAACACGGTGACCAAGGCCAGCGACAGCCCCAGCACCAAGGCGGTGAGCAAGTTGGGCAGCCAATTGGGCGAAGCCCGCCAACTGTCCAAGCGCAGCACCAAGGCGTAGCCGGGCAAGTCGATCATTTGTTGGGCGCTGAACACGCGCGGCCCTCGGTGGATGCCACCGCGCAGGGCCAAACGGGTGCCATCGGGCTCGGTGAACGACACTTCTTGGGCGCGGGTGTGTTCGCGCCGCACCATGGCCTCGAGCATTTCCACCATGGCGTAGCTGGCCACCAAAAAGCCGCTCAAGCGACCCCCTTGGTAGACCGGCAAACACAGCTCCATCACTTCCAGGCCCAGGCCGTCTTGCACCGACACAAAGGTGCTGGGCGCATACGCGGCCGCGCTGGTGCGCCGCGCCAAGGCGCAGGCTTGCTCGATGTCGGCCAGGGCGTTGTCGCGCCCCAATCGGGCAAACACCGGGGTGCGGTAGGCGCTGTCCACGCCCACGCGCAGTTGAAGGTTTGGGTCGCGCCACTCCAAGCGCACCCATTCGCGGTGGTAGCGCAGCACCTCTTCGGCTTGTGCCTCCCAGACCGGCGGGCTTTGATCCTCGGGCTGCAGCGCCTGCAAGGTTTGCACATTGCGCTGCAATGCGGCGCGCACATCGCCCACCGCGTCCACGGTGTCGCGTTCGAGTTGGTCTTGCATTTGCGCTTTTTCATAACGCAACGCCAACCAGGCCAGGGCCGACAGCAGCAGCACCACCAACAGCAGCAAGGTGCCCCACAGCACCCAGCGGCGCGCCTCCACGGCAGCGGGCCAGCGCCAGCGGATCACCACAAACGGTGGCCCAAGGCCGGCAATTGGCTGCGCCAGCGCTCAAGGGCGGCCATGTCGAGCTCGGCCATCACCACCCCCGCATCGGTGGCTTGTTGCGCCACCACCTCGCCCCAGGGGTTGACGCACAGGCTGTGGCCCCAGGTGCGGCGGCCATTGGCATGCACACCCCCTTGGGCACTGGCCACCACCCAGCACAGGTTTTCCACCGCCCGCGCGCGCAGCAACACCTCCCAATGGGCCTGTCCGGTGGTGTGGGTGAAGGCGCTGGGCACCAGCAGCAGCTGCGCCCCGGCTTGGCTCAGGTGGCGGTACAGCTCCGGAAAGCGCAGGTCGTAGCACACGCTCAAACCCACGCGCCAAGCCTGGCCATCGCGCGCGGTGAGGTCAAACCAGGTGGGGGTGTCACCGGCTTGAAGCACTCGCGATTCGTCATAGCGCTCTTGCCCATTGTCAAAACCAAACAAATGCATCTTGTCGTAGCGCGCCACGCAGTCGCCAGCCGGGTTGAACACCAGGCAACTGTTGCGCACCCGCTCGGGTTGGCCGCTGACCGACAGGGGCAGAGTGCCACCCACCACCCACAGGCCCAGCTCGCGCGCGGCTTGCGCCAGCATGCTTTGAATCGGGCCGTGGCCATAGGGCTCTTGGATGGCCAACTTGTCGGTGTCGCGCTGGCCCAGCAGGCAAAAATACTCGGGCAACACCGCCAGCTCGGCGCCTTGTTCGGCGGCTTGGGTCAACGCTTGGCGGGCCTGGGCCAAGTTGGCATCGCGCTCGGTGCCCGAAACCATTTGGATCGCTGCCACCTTCATGGTTTGCCCGTCCTGGGGTTTTTGGCATCGCCCTCAGCGCTGCTGATGGGGGTCACGCGCGGGTCGGCCCAGCTGCCATCGACACGGAAGGTGCGGGTGTTGACGTCAATCAGCGGCTGGCGTAACACCAGTTGGGCCAGAAAACTGGTCAAGCCGGCCAAGGGGTTGATCACCCCATAGACCAAGGAGGCGGTGCCGGCGTTGATTTCGGGCACCACCACCACCTTGATGTCCTGGGTTTCGTGTTGGATGTCGGCGCGGCCTTCCATCAGCACCGCAGCGGCCACGCCCTTCATTTGCAAATTGTTGGTGATGGCCACACCCTGCTCGATTTGCACATCGCCGCGAAAGAAGTCAAAGGCAAAGCCTTCGCTGAACAGGTCGCGGAAATCCAGCGTCAAGCGCCGCGGCAGCGACTGCAAGCTCAGCACGCCCAGCAAGCGCGCCGCACCGGGGTCGGACTTGAGGAATTGACCGCGTTCCACGTTGACATTGAACTGCCCGCTCATGCTGGGGTAATCGATGGTCATGGGCGAGCCCTGCCAACCCACCTGGCCTTCCATGCGCCCCTTGCCCGCGCGCACCGCGCCAGGCGTGCCCATGCGGGCCAAAAATTCGCCGGCATCGGCGATGTCCAAGGTGAACTTGAGCTGGGTGCGTCGCCGCACCTGGCCCGGCACCGCCGACCAACTGCCGGTGGCACTCAGCTGCGCCTCGGGCACGCTCAGGTTGAAGCGGTTGAGGCGCCATTCGCCAATCGCGCGCGGGCCACTGGGCAGGTTCACCGCCTCGACTTCAGCGCGGCCGAGTTTTTTGCCGCGCAATTGCAACTCGTTGATCACCATGTCGATGGCGGGCATGCTCTTGGGTTGCTCAAACAGCAGGTTTTCAAGGTCGCTGACGGCGCTGGGCGGCACATCCAAACGTGCCAAGCGCACGTACAAACGCGCCGGGTTGTTGGCCTGCACCGGGCGGTACTCCAGGTAGCCCTCCAACTCTTGGGCGTGCAGGTTGAGCCGCCACAGCGGGCCTTGGCGCGTGCCACCCAAGTGCAGTTGGTGCAGCTCGCGCCGGTCCCAGGTGACTTTTTGGGCCTGTACCACGGCGGCATTGGGCACATACGCGTCCCACCCATCGGCAGCGCCGGGGGCGCTGCTGCCCGCCGCACCCAGACCGCCCACGGCATCGCTGTCCATCACCGCTTGCCAGCGGTCTAAATCGATTTGTGGCCAATTGAGCTTGATCAACACGCCTTGGTCCGGCCAAGGCAAGGCCTCGCTGGCCCCCTGCCCCAAGGCGATGGCCCCGCGCAGCACGCGGGGCGTGGCGGCACTGGTGTCGCGCTCGTAGCGCAAATTCAAAGCGGTGCCCAAACTGGCTTGCAGGCTGTCGCGCCGGCCATCCCGCGCCACCCGCTGCTCCACGCGCAAGGGCCAAGTGGCGTCGGTACTTTTGGCCAAGGGCGCGGGCAAGGCGATCTCCAGCCCTTGCAAGCTGCTGGTGAGTTGCCACTCGGGTTGGCCTTGGCGCAAGCCGAGGTTGAAGCTGTAGTTGCTGCGCCCGCGCAAGAACGGCGCCAAGCGCGCCAAGCCCGGCAAGTCGCGTGCCGCGCGCATGCCCTCGGCGGTGATGGCGCCTTGCACTTGCAAGCTCAAGGGTGACTCATCCACCGCTGCGCGGGTGTTGTAGCGAAGGTCCAAGCGCGTGTCACCGCCCCAGACACGGGCTTGTGCATCGGTCACGCTCAAGCTGGTTTCGGTGAATTGCACCGTCGCCCGCAAGCGCGACATGGCCGGGGTCCAACTCGACCACTGCAAGTCGTTGCCGGGCAGCACCAGGCGCCCTTGCACGCGCGTCCGCTCCAAGGCGGCCAGGGGCAAGGTGAGCGACAAGCGCAGGTCGGCCTGACCGCTGCCTTGGGCGCTGTCCATCACCCCCCCGGTCAATCCGCCCAGGGGTGAACGGGTGATCAATGTCAACCACTCGCCCAAGGGGGCGCGGCCATCGGCGCTGACCTCGACTTGCGGCGCCGATCCCATGTCGGCAATTTGGGCTTGGATGTTTTGCCACGCCAAGTTGGCCGCCAAAGGCATGCGGGCTTTGGCATTTTTAATGTGCAAGCTGGCGCGGTCGAGCAGCAGTTCGCCCGAGGTCACGCTCAAGGCCGGCCACTCCAGCGGCCCGGCCAGTGCGCGCGCGGCCGTGGCGCTGGACGCAGGGGTTGGTGCAGGGGGCGGTACATAGGCAAAACCCACGTCTTTGAGCTGGCCTTGGATGGAAAACTCGCCTTGCTGCGGTTGGCGAAACGGGAACTGGCTCAAGTCGCCTTTGATGCGCACCGCCGCTTGCAGGCCTTGGCCGCGCAGCAAGGCGTTGCGCAGGTAGTCGCGCACATTGGCATCGATGGCGGTGGGCAGGTAGCGGTGCAGCTGGCGCGCTTCGACGCGCACAATTTTGCCTTTGAGGTCCAAAACCCCAGGCCACGGGTGCTCGCCCTTGGCGCTGCTCCAGCTGCCACTGGCTTCGGCCACGCCATCGGCGTTGCTCAGCTGCACGTCCTTGAACTTGATGGCCAGCGCACCCGCATTGAGCTGCCACTCGACATCGGCTTGGCCTTTGTCGACCACCAAGCGGGGCTCGCTCAAGCCCAAAGCGCCTTCGATCAGGCCCGACTGCATGCGCAGCTGCACCTTGCCTTTGGTTTGGTCCAGGTCAAACGCCACATCGGCGCCTTGCAGGCCGGGCAGCGGCCACTGGCCGGCGAGCAACGCGGGTTTGAGGCGGGCTTGGCGCCATTGGCCTTTGGCGCTGTAGCGGGGGCCGTCAGGCGCGTTCTGCCATTGCGCTTGCAGGCGCTCGAGCTGGCCCTGCGGTTGGTGGGCGCTCAAGGCCTCGCGCACGGCCGCAGGCAGGGGCAGGCGCTGGCCAATGCGGGTGAGGGCGCTCAGGTCCAAACGGTCGGCGCTCAGCTCCAGTGGCCCGTCGCCGGGGCGCTCGCCACGCCAACCCAAGCGCACCGCGCCACCGGGCCAGTGCTCGCCCTCGGCGGTGGCAAACTGCAAGTCGTCGCTGAACACCGCATGGCCATTGGCCGTGCGCGCATAGCCCACGCGGCCTTTGAGGTCGCGCAGGTCCAAGGGGGTCAGGCCGCTGGCCCACTGGAATTCAGCGCGGTCAAACAGCAGGTCGGCGGTGATGCCGCTGATTTGCATCGGCGCCACCACGTCCACCCAAGCCTCGACCGCGCCAGCGCCCTTGAGCCAGGGGTCCGCGTCGTTGCCCAGCTGGGAGGGGGTGCGCAACCAGGCCGCGTCCAGGCGTGGGGCCTTCACATACAACTGCCCCGACCACTCTTGCCAGCGCCCGTTGTGCAAACTCAGCAAGGGCTGGCGCAAATTCCCGCGCAAGCTGAGCCGATCGCCCCAGCCGGCGGGCGGCGTGGCGTCGAGCCGCAGATCGTGTTGGTTCAGGTGGTTGCGCACCACCGCCGTGACGTTTTCCAGCCAGACCGGTTCGGGGCCGGGGCGGGTGTCGTCGCGCCAGCGCACCCGGCCTTGGCTGACGACAAATTCGGCCTGCGAAAAAAACCAGTCCAGCGCATCGCTGTTGTCCGCACCATCGAGCTTTTGCCCGCCCACCTGCCACTGGCCTTGGGCATCGCGCCCCACCTCGATCTCCAGCCCCTCCAAATGCACCTGGTCAAACGACAAGCTGGTGAGCGAGCGCATCGACAAGCGCATGACCAACCGGGCCACGCTCAAGCTGGGCAAGTCTTGCGGTTGATCGCTGGCCAGCACTTGCAGGTTTTGGATTTCAAAGGTGGGGATCCATCCCTCTGAGTGGGCACTGAGCTCGCCCATGCGCAGGTTGACGCCCATTTTCTGCACCACTTGGCGCTCGATCCAGGGCCGCAACTCGCCAATGCGGGGCACAATCAGCGCATGGATGCAGCCCCACACCAGCAACAAGGCCACACCAGCCCACACCAGCGTCCAAGCCAGGCCCCGCGCCAAGCGCGCCAGCATGCGCAGCCCAGGGTGGGCAAGTGGGGTGGCTGGCGAGGTCTGGGTCATGGGCGCGTGTAGGTCCATCGAATTATCCCCTGCCACCACCCCAGCCTGCCCATGAGCGAACCCCTGCACGGCGCACCCCCCCCCACAGCGCAGGCTGCGCACAGCCGATTGGTGCAACGCTTGCGCCGCCGCTATGGCGATTGGCTGGCACACCTGCCCCCTGGCGCACCCGTGGCGGACAGCATGGCAGTGGCTTATGCACGGCTGCGCGAGCAGGCTGGCCTGGACGTGCCCGATGCCCTGCGCTGCCTGCGCCAATGTGTGCTCGAGCGCCTGGTGGTGCTCGACACCGAACAAGGCGCCGATTTGGCGGTGGTCACCCGCGCCATGACCGAATTGGCCGAATTCACCTTGGACGTGGCCTGCCAAGTGGCGTTTGAACAACTCGACGCCCTGCATGGCGCCCCACTCAAAGCCGACGGCACGCGCTGCCCGTTTTGGATCGTGGGCATGGGCAAGTTGGGCGCGCGCGAGCTCAATGTCTCCAGCGACATCGACTTGATTTATGTCTACGAAGAGGACGGCGAAACCACCGGGCGCGACGACGGACGCGGCCAGATCGACCACCAGGGCTACTTCAGCAAGGCGGTCAAGCTGATCTACACCTTGATCGGCGACACCCAAGCCCATGGCTTTGTGTTTCGCATGGACTTGGCCCTGCGCCCGAATGGCCTGTCGGGGCCGGCGGTGATCTCGCTGTTGGCGCTGGAAGAGTATTTTTTGGTCCAAGGCCGCGAGTGGGAGCGCTTTGCCTGGCTCAAAAGCCGGGTGGTGGCGCCGCGCTGCCACATGCAACAGGCCCACGCTTTGCGCGACACGGTGCAGCCGTTTGTGTATCGGCGCTACTTGGACTACAGCGTGTTTGAAGCCCTGCGTGGCTTGCACCGGCAAATCCGCGACCAAGCGGCGCGCCACAGCGCGGGCCGGCCCGAGCGGGCCAACGACGTCAAGCTCGGGCGCGGTGGCATCCGCGAAATTGAATTCACCGTGCAGCTGTTGCAAGTCGTGCGTGGCGGGCAATTCCCCGAGCTGCGCACCCGGCCCACGCTGAATGCCTTGCAGCGCCTGGCCCGCGCCCAGCTGATGCCCGAGCCCACCGCCCAAGCGCTGGCCCAGGCCTATGTGTTTTTGCGCCGGGTGGAGCACCGCATCCAATACCTGGACGACCAACAAACCCATGTGCTGCCCACCGATGCGGCCGACCTGCAGTGGTTGGCGCACAGCTTGGGGCTGGCCGATGCGGCCGCACTGCAAGCCGCGTTGTCGCGCCACCGCGCGGTGGTGGCGGGCGAATTTGAGCGCCTGCTCGGGCAAGACGGCGCCTCCACCGCGCCGGTCGCCAGGGGCAGCGATGCCGCCACCCATGCGGCCAGCGACATCGACCAAGCGCTGGACCTGGAGGCCTTGGCGCCCCTGCTGCCCCCAGCCTTGGCGGCGCGGGTGCGCGAGTGGCCCGAGCACCCACGCGTGCGGGCCTTGCGCGAGGACGGGCGCCAGCGTTTGGTGAAGCTGATCAAGCGCACCCACCAGTGGACCCAAGAGGGCAGCATCAGCGAAGCCGCTGCGCTGCGTTGGTGCGATTGGATCGAGCCCCTGCTGCGCCGCGAGAGCTATTTGGCCCTGTTGCTCGAACGCCCCCAAGTGCACCAACAATTGCTGCGCTTGCTCGGTGCCGCGCGCTGGACCGCGCGCTATTTGCTGCAACACCCCGGGGTGATTGACGAGTTGGCCAGCCCGGCCTTGCTGATGGAGCGCTTTGACCCCGCCGAGATGCAGCGCAACCTCAACGCGCGCCAGCAGGCTTTGGCCGGCGTGGGCCAAGACGACGAGGAAAGCCTGCTCAACTTGCTGCGCCGCGCCCACCATGCCGAGACCTTTCGCATCCTGGCCCGCGACGTGGAGGGCCGCTTGGGGGTGGAGCAAGTCGCCGACGACTTGAGCGCGTTGGCCGATGTGATCTTGCGGGTGACCGCCCAATGGGTGTGGCAGCGCCTGAAGCAACGCCACCGCGAAGCACCCGCGTTTGCCATCTTGGCCTACGGCAAGTTGGGCGGCAAAGAGCTGGGTTACGGCAGCGACTTGGACATTGTGTTTGTGTACGACGACGCGCATGAGCAGGCCGGTGAAATCTATGCCCAGTACGTGCGCAAAATCATCCACTGGCTGACCGTCAAAACCGCCGAAGGCGATTTGTACGAAATTGACACCGCGCTGCGACCCAATGGCAACTCAGGCTTGTTGGTCAGCGATTTCGAATCGTTTGCCAACTACCAAGCCCAGCGCGGCAGCAACACCGCTTGGACCTGGGAGCACCAGGCCATGACCCGGGCGCGGTTTTGCGTGGGCCAGGCCGACTTTCAAGCGCGCTTTGAGGCGGTGCGCGAGCAGGTCATTTGCGCACCGCGCGACCTCGCCGCCTTGGCCCAAGAGATCGGCGCCATGCGCGACAAACTGCGCCAAGCCCGACCGCCGCGCGCGGGCTTGTTTGACGTCAAACATGGGCCGGGCGGCATGGTCGATGCAGAGTTTGCGGTGCAGTTTTTGGTGCTCGGCCACGGCCAAGCCCACCCCGGGCTGCGCGCCAATGTGGGCAACATCGCCTTGCTGCAACACGCCGAAGCGGTGGGCTTGCTGCCCACCGGTGTGGGCCAAACCGCGGCCCGCGCTTATCGCAGCTTGCGCCGCTTGCAACACCGCGCGCGCTTGGACGAAGCCCCGACCCAGGTGGCGCCCGAAACCGTGGCCACCGAAAGCCTGGCCATCGAACGCTTGTGGGAATGCACCTTGGGGACTCAGCCCGCAGCTTCCGCCTGAATCGGCATCAGCGGTTTTGGCGGATTTGCTGCACCAAAGCGGTGGTGGAATAACCCGTCACAAAAGGGATGGCCAAGGCGGTGCCACCCCAGCGGGCCATGGCATGGGTTTCGGGCAAAACGGCCATGTCGTAATCGCCCCCTTTGACCAGCACATCCGGGCGCAAGGCTTCAATGAGTTGCAGCGGCGTGTCTTCGTCAAACCAGGTCACCACATCCACCGAGGCCAAAGCGGCGATCAAGGTGGCGCGGTCGGCCTCGCGGTTCAAAGGGCGGTCGTCGCCCTTGCCCAAGCGCCGGGCCGAGGCGTCGGTGTTGAGGGCCACCACCAAACTGCCGCCCAAGCGGCGCGCCTGGGCCAAATAGGTCACATGGCCACGGTGCAACACATCAAACACCCCATTGGTGAACACCACCGGCCCGCGCACACGCAAGGCCTGCACCGCCGCCACGGCCTGGGCTGGGGCCACACATTTGGCCAAAAAGTCGGGTTCATCCATGGCGGCGATTCTAGGGATGCGTTGCGAATGTGGCACCCATCACGGCGAAAGCATGCTCAGGCTGCGGGCGCTTGGCCGCCTAAACGCCCCGTGGTGCCAACGCGAAGATGCCACAGGGCAGTGCGCCTTGTGCTGGCGAGCGGCCAACGCTGGCCCGGGTAAGAAGGGCGCAATTGGGTTTAGCGCTGAGGGGCTTTTGGCGCATGGGTGGCGCGCCATTTGCGCACCTCGTGGGCGATTTCACTGAGCTGGGTCAGGGGCACCATGCCGGGGATCTCGCGCCGGCGCAATGCCGGCGAGCTGCCGCCCGCCCAAATCGTCACATGGGCTGGCAACATGCTGCGCAACTCTTGCAAGCCATCGATCACTTGGTTGGGGTTCATGTTGATGCTGCAACTCAACGCCACCACATCCACTTGGTGCGCTTGCGCCGCCAACACAATGTCGCGCAAGGGGGTTTGAATCCCCAAGGACACGCAGCGGCAACCCTCAATGGCCATGATGCTTTGGGCCATCAACAAACCCACCGCATGCGACTCTTGGGGAAAGGTGGTGAGCAACACCTTGGGGGTGCTGTGCAAGCCTTGTTCGGGCACGCTGCCAATGGCATGGCGGATGACGGTGGTGACCGACTCGGTGTAGAGGTGTTCCTCAAACACCTCCAAGGCGCCCCGCAACCAGGCCTCGCCCACCATCACATTCAGGGGCGCCACCACCTCGGTGACAAACCGCGTCAACCCCAGGGTGATGGCGGCTTGGCTGAAGGCCCGGCGCAAATCTTCCGACCGGTGCTCTTTGATCATTTGCATGAAATCGCGCAAATCGACCTCGGCCTCGCCTTCATCGGTTTGGGCCACCCAGTGCACGCGCTCGCCCGACATGCCTTGGCTCAAGCGCTGCAGCTCTTCAATGGGCAAAGCCACGATCCGACCCGGGCGGTGGCCTTGGTCGAGAAGTCGCTTGATGACGCGCAGTTTTTCAACGTCTTGCAGGGTATAGGCCCGCTCACCAAAGGCATCGCGCCCCGGCTGCGGAAAGCCGTAACGGCGCTCCCACACGCGCAAGGTGTCTTTGGCCAAGCCGGTGTCGCGCTCGACGCCGGCGATGGACATGGTCAAGGGCTGCGGTTGGGCGCGAAAATTCATGCAGCAATGTCCTTGTGGGTGCCTTGGAATAGTCGAACTGTCCTAGACAATTCGACCTGTTTGGGCGATCATCGCCCATCTGAGGCCAAAAATCAAGCCCAGGGATACGCCAAATGCCTGATGCCGATTCAGGGCCAGGTCCCTGAATCGGCCAGACTTACCCGCCACCCCCGCAAGTGCCACCCTCCGCATTGGACCGCCCCATGAAACTGCACCCATCCACCCCCCCGACCCCTTTCCTGGCCCAGGTGGGCTTGGCCCTGTGGCTGTGCGCCGCCGGGTGTAGGGCCGGGCTGGGCGCTGCGGTGGCGCAAACCACGGGCCCGGTCGGCGCCAGCGCCCCGGCATCCGCCAGCACACCGGCCAACGCTGCTGCGGCCTGCCCGCGCCTGCTGCGCCACACCCACGACCGGCTGCAAGACGAGAAACCCCAATCCCTGTGCCAATACACCGGTCAGGTGGTGGTGGTGGTCAACACCGCCAGTTTTTGCGGCTTCACGCCACAGTACAAGGGCTTGGAAGATTTGTACGCCCGCTACAAAGGGCGCGGTTTGGTGGTGCTGGGCTTTCCCTCCAACGACTTTTCCCAAGAACCGGATTCGAACCAAAAGATCGCCGACTTTTGCGAAAACACCTTTGGGGTGAAGTTCCCCATGTTCACCAAAACCAGCGTCACCGGCAACCAAGCCGTGCCTTTGTTCAAACAATTGAGCGAGCTCACGGGCACCCGGCCGCGCTGGAACTTCTATAAATATGTGATCGCCCGCGATGGCACCCATGCGGTCGCCTTCAGCAGCATGACCAGCCCCCAGGACAAAAGCTTTGTCGCCGAAGTGGAAAAGCAACTGAACGTCAAGCTGCCCTGACACTTTTTGTCAAAATCCTTACACTGCGGGCCCATGTGCCCGATCGAACTTTCTTTTTGAATACCGAATGAAAATTGCCATTGTTGGTTCAGGCATTGCCGGTTTGGCTGCGGCCCACGCCTTGCATGGCCATGCCCAGATCAGCCTGTTGGAGGCGGGTGACTACTTTGGCGGTCACACCCACACCGTGGACGTCACCTTGCCCAGCGGCGGCCAGCCGACCACCCACGGCGTGGACACCGGGTTTTTGGTGTTCAACGAGCGCACCTACCCGGGGCTGATCGCCTTGCTGGCCGAATTGGGCGTGCCCAGCGCGGCGTCGGACATGTCGTTTTCGGTGCAAGTGCCACGCCCCGATGGGTCGCCCGGCTTGGAGTGGAACGGGGCCACCCTCAACACCGTGTTTGCCCAGCGCAGCAACTTGCTGCGCCCACGCTTTTGGGCCATGTTGCGCGACGTGCTGCGCTTCAACACCCTGGCCAGCGGCCTGGCCGAACAAGGCAAAGATGCCGAGTTGCAACAACCCCTGGAAGATTTTTTGGCCGCGCACCAGTTTGGCCCGGTGTTTCGCGACTGGTATTTGCTGCCGATGTTGGGCTGCATTTGGAGCTGCCCCACCGATCAAATGCTGCGCTTTCCGGTGGCCACCTTGATCCGCTTTTGCCACAACCATGGCCTGATCCAGGTCAACCACCGCCCGCGCTGGCACACCGTGCGCGGCGGGGCGCGCCAATATGTGGCGCGCATCACCGAACGCATCGACGACAAGCGCTTGCGCACACCGGTGCGGCGCATCGAGCGCACCGCGGCGGGGGTGCGGGTGTTCACCGACAACGGCCCCGAAGCCTTTGACCACGTGGTGCTGGCCTGCCATGCCGACCAAGCCCTGGCCTTGCTGGCCCAACCCAGCTTGGAAGAAGCCAGCACCTTGGCGGCCATTCGCAGCCAGCCCAATGAAGCGGTGTTGCACACCGACGCCACGGTGATGCCCCAGCGCAAACTGGCCTGGGCGGCCTGGAACTATGAGCGCAGCACCGAGACCGCGCGCGAACAGCAACAGGTGTGCTTGCACTACTGGATCAACCAATTGCAACCGCTACCTTTTGACCAAGCGGTGATCGTTTCGCTCAACCCCTTGCGCGAGATCGACCCCGCCCAGGTGCTGGGCCGTTACGCCTACGACCACCCGGTGTTTGACCTGGCCGCCATCGCGGCGCAGCGCCACATGGCGGCCTTGCAAGGCCAACAACGCACCTGGTATGCCGGTGCGTGGCTGGGTTACGGCTTTCACGAAGACGGCTTGCGCGCCGGTCAGGCCGCCGCGCGCGGCATCTTGACCGCGAGCATGGCCGGGCCCCGTTCATGAGCCACGCCTGGATGCCCCGCGCGCCGATCGGGCCCTTGCTGGGGTTTGGCCAGGTGCGCCATGCGCGCTTGAAACCCCAAGCCCATGCCTTTGCCTACCCCACTTACTTTTTGATGCTGCCCATGCGGCACCTGCAAGCCCATGGCGGCGGTGCTTTGGCGCTGAACCGGCGCGCCGCGCTGAGCTTTCACGACACCGACCACGGCGACGGCCGCAGCGCCGCTGAAGGCGGGTCCTTGGCCTGGATGCTCGAGCTATTGGCGCGTGAAGGCATCGACGACGCCGATGGCGAGGTGTGGCTGCACTGCTACCCCCGGGTGCTGGGCTATGCCTTCAAACCCGTGAGTTTTTGGTATTGCCACCGCCAAGACCACAGCCTGCGCGCCATCGTGGTGGAGGTCAACAACACCTTTGGCGAGCGCCATTGTTATTTGCTGCCCACGCCCCTTTGGGGGGTGGAGCAAACCGCGTCCAAGGTGTTCCATGTTTCGCCGTTTTGTCACATCGAAGGCGTTTACCGTTTTCGCTTCATGCGCACCCAGCGCGATGAGGGCGAGCGCACCGTGGTGCGCATCGACCACGACGACGCTCTAGGCCCGCTGCTGCAAACCAGCGTCAGCGGGGACCTGGTGCCGGTGAGCGCGCACAGCCTTCGGCGCGCCGTGTGGCGCTACCCCTTGATGACCTGGGGCGTGATCACCCGCATCCACTGGCAGGCCATGAAACTGTGGTGGCAGCGCATCCCGTATGTGCCCAAGCCGCATCGCCCCTCTGAATTTGTCACCCGTTGAGCCGAGCTGAAACGATGAACACCTCCACCGCGCCGCAGCACCGCCTGCCCACCGACATGCCCTTGGCCGCACGCCGGGTGTTGCCCCTGCTGCAAAAACTCCAACACGGCCGCTTGCACCTGCGCCTGCCCGATGGCAGCGAAACGGTGTACGGCCACAGCGAACACCCCAGCGCCAGCCTGGTGGTGCACGACTGGGGGGTGTTTGCCGCGGCCATGCGCAGTGGCGACATTGGCTTTGCCGAGTCGTTCATCGCCGGCGAATGGGAAACCCCCGATTTGTGCGCCTTGCTGCGCGTGTTCATTGCCAACCGCAATGCACTGGAAGCCGTGATTTACGGCCGCTGGTGGGGCCAGTTGGCGCACCGCTTGCGCCACTGGCTCAACCGCAACACACGCAGCAACAGCCGCAAAAACATCCATGCCCATTACGACCTGGGCAATGCCTTCTACAGCCTGTGGCTGGACGAGACCATGAACTACTCGTCGGCCTGGTTCGATGGCAACCCCATGCTGCCCATGGCCCAAGCGCAAGACGCCAAAGTGCGCCGGGCGCTGCGCATGGTCAACCTCACACCGGGGCACAACCAACGCCTGCTCGAAATCGGCTGCGGCTGGGGCGCACTGGCCGAAATGTCCACCCGCGAATGGGGCGTGGATTTCACCGGCGTCACCCTCAGCGAGCAGCAACTCGCGCATGCCCAAAAGCGCCTGGCTGATCAGGGCTTGGGGGCGCAGGCGCAATTTCGCTTGCAAGACTACCGCGACATCAGCGACGCCCCCTTCGATGCCATTTGCTCCATCGAAATGATCGAGGCGGTGGGCCAAGCCTACTGGCCCACCTATTTCGAGACCGTGGCGCGTTTGCTCAAGCCCGGCGGCCGCGCCTGCATCCAAAGCATTGTGATCGCCGACAGCTACTTTGATCGCTATGTGCGCGGCACCGATTTCATCCAGCAATACATCTTTCCCGGTGGCTGCTTGCCGTCGCCCAGCGCGTTTCGCCAACAGGCCCAAGCTGCGGGCCTGCGCGTGGTCGACGAGTTTGCGTTTGGTGTGGACTATGCCCACACCTTGCGCGTGTGGCGCGAGCGCTTCATGCAGGTCAAGCCGCAGGTGCTGGCCTTGGGCTTTGACGAGCGCTTTGTGCGCATTTGGCAGTTTTACTTGGCGTATTGCGAAGCCGCCTTCATGGAAGCCAACACCGACGTGGTGCAATACACCTTGCACAAACCATGAGCCCACGGTGCCGGGTCTGGGCCGTGGCGGCGGCGTTGGCTTGCGCGCTCGCAACGGTTCAGGCGGGGCCACCCAGCCTCTCAGCGCCACGCCCCTCGGGCGCCAGTGCAGACAGCGGGCTCGCGCCCAGTGCGGCTTTGTCCGCCGGGTTGGCGCGCTGGTTGGGTGCGCCCAAGTTGCTGGGCCAAGCGAACTTTCGCTATTTTGGGTTTGCGGTGTACCAAGCCCAACTGTGGGCGGGGCCAGGCCTGGGCGATCCCGCGCAGTCGTGGCCGCAACAACCGGTGGTGTTGTCGCTGCGCTACCAACGCGCCCTGCAAGGGCCGTCGATTGCCCAGCGCAGCATCGAGGAGATGCGCCGCCACCCCTTGATGCCCGAGGGCGCCGCGGCAGCCTGGCTGGCGCCATTGCAAACCCTGCTCAGCGATGTGCGCGAAGGCGAGCGCTTGATCGCGGTGTATCACCCCTCCCAAGGCTTGCAAATGTGGCATGAGGGTGTCGAGTTGCGCGCCCTGGGCGCCACCCCAGACACCTTGCTCGCGCGGGTTTTCATGGGCATTTGGCTCGACCCGTCCACGTCTGCGCCCGAACTGCGCCAGCAATTGCTGGGCTTGGCCAAGCCATGAGCACCGGCCCATGGCCGCTGGGGCGCGCAGACCTGGCACGCCTGGGTGCGATGGGCTTGCCGCTGGCCTTTGTGGCCTTGCCCTTGTACGTGGTGCTGCCCCACCACTATGCCAACACCTACGCCCTGCCCCTGTCGTGGATCGGCGCCTTGCTGCTGGTCGCGCGTTTGGGCGACGCCTTCATCGACCCTTGGTTGGGGCGCTGCACCGATGGCTGGTTTGCCCAAGCCAGTTCACGGGTGTTGGCCTGGGCGCGCGCGTGCAGCGTCTTGTTGCTCGTGGGCTTGGTGTTTTTGTTTTTTCCGCACTGGGTCTTGCCGACACCGGCCCCCGCCTGGGGCTTGATGGCGGTGGCCGGTGCGGCCTTGGTGGCGTGCTGTGTGGGCCTGAGCACCTTGGGCTTGGCCCACCAATCCTGGGGCGCGCGCCTGGGGGGCGATGAAGCCCAGCGCAGTCGCTTGGTGGGCTGGCGCGAAGGCCTGGGCTTGTTGGGGGTGATCTGCGCCAGCGTGTTGAGTGCCACGGCCGGTGTGGGCGCCATGGTGGCGGTGTTGGCTGTGGCCTTGGTGGTGGCGCTGTGGGCATGGCACCGGGCGCCTGCGCCTGCACCAGCAACCACGGTTGCATGCCATGAGAACGCCCAGCGTGCGCAGCCCATCGCACCGACCCAGGCGCCCTTGCGCATGGGCGCACCACTGGCGCAGCCGCTGTTTCGCAGCTTATTGGCGGTGTTTGTGCTCAATGGCATTGCCAGCGCGATCCCGGCCACCTTGGTGCTGTTTTTTGTACAAGACCGTTTGCAAGCAGCGCCCGGTCAAGATGGCGTTTTTTTGGCCTTGTACTTTTGCGCCGCTGCCTTGTCCATGCCGTTGTGGTTGCGTGCCGTGCAACGCTGGGGCTTGGTGCGCTGTTGGTTGGCCGGCATGGGGTTGGCCATGGGGGTGTTCATCTGGACCCTGGGCTTGGGGACCGGTGACACCCTGGCCTTTGGCTGGATGTGCGTGTTGTCGGGCTTGGCCTTGGGCGCAGACGTGATCGCGCCGGGCGCTTTGCTCACGGGCGTGGTGCAGCGCTTGGGCCAGGCGCAAACGAACCAAGGCCTGTACTGGGGCTGGTGGCAGGTGGCGACCAAACTCAACCTGGCCTTGGCCGCTGGACTCACCTTGCCCGCCCTGCAATGGTGGGGCTACACACCCGGTCAACAGGATGCGGCCGGCCTGTGGACGCTCAGCTGCGCTTATGGCCTAATGCCTTGCCTGCTCAAAGCGGCGGCCGCCCTGTGCCTGTGGCTGCACCGGCACCCGCTGACCCCACCACCCCCCACGGAGACCCCCCCATGAAGCGTCGTTCCTTGTTGCTGGCTGCACCGGTCGGTGCCTTGGCCACTTTGGCCGGTTGTGCGGGGCCGCGCATTGAAGACTTGGCCCAAGAGCTGCCGCGCCTGGACCTGCGCCAATACTTCAACGGCATGGTCGATGCCTGGGGCATCTTCACCGATCGCAACGGCAAAGTGGTCAAGCGCTTCACGGTGGTGATGGATTGCCGCTGGAGCGGTGAGGAAGGTGTGCTCGACGAACAGTTCAGCTACAGCGACGGCACAAAACAGCAGCGCATTTGGCGTTTGCGCCATTTGGGCCAAGGCCGCTACAGCGGCCGCGCCGACGACGTGATCGGCGAAGCCCAGGGCCAAACCCAAGGCAATGCGTTTCAATGGGGTTACACCCTGGCCTTGCCGGTCGATGGCCGGGTGTGGGAGGTGCAGTTCGATGATTGGATGTACCAAATGGACGAACGCGTGATGCTCAACAAAGCGCGCATGAGCAAGTGGGGCATCCACTTGGGCGATGTCACCCTGTCGTTCACCAAGCGGGGCGGGGCATGACGCCAGCCCGCCATCGCAGGGATGCAGTGGCTGGCACCTGCCCCTTCGGCATGGGCCGCATCAGCACCCCTGTGTGCGGCAGCTGCATGGACATCGCCATGGAGCGCACATGGCTTTGAACCCCACGTTGGCATCTTGGCGCGGTCAACGGGTGTGGTTGATTGGTGCCTCCAGCGGCATTGGCCTGGCCTGTGCCCAGGCCTTGCACCAGGCTGGGGCCAGCGTGTGTGTGTCGGCGCGCAAAGCCGCTGCCCTGGACGGGTTTGTGGCCCAACACCCCGGCGCGCGCGCCCTGGCGATGGACGTGACCGATGCCACCAGCGTGGCCCAAGCCGCCAGCGCCGCCTGGGGCGAACATGGCCTGGATTGGGTGGTGTACTGCGCCGGCCACTACCAAGCCCACGACGCCACCCAGTTTGACCTGCCCGACATGCTGCGCCACCAAGATGTGAACTACACCGGCGCCCTGCGCGTGCTGGACGTGCTGCTGCCGCGCTTGTTGGCGCAAGGGCACGGCCATGTGAGCCTGGTGTCGAGCGTGGCCGGCTACCGAGGCCTGCCCAAAAGCCTGGCCTATGGGCCGACCAAAGCCGCCCTCACCCATTTGGCCGAGGCCTTGTACTTCGACCTGCACCCGGCAGGCTTGGGGGTGAGCGTGGTCAACCCCGGCTTTGTGCAAACCCCGCTGACGGCGCAAAACGACTTCCACATGCCGGCCCTGATGCAGCCCGCCGACGCCGCCCAATGCATGTTGCAAGGCTGGCAGAGCGGCGACTTTGAAATCCACTTTCCCAAGCGCTTCACCCGCTGGATGAAGCTGATGCGCATCTTGCCTTATGCGTGGTACTTCCCGCTGGTGGCCCGCATGACCCGCCCTCGCCCATGAGCACGCCCACCACCCCCATGGCAGATGACGTGCCGGCCACGGACCTGGCGGCCATCGAGCGTTTTTTTTCTGAGATGACACCCGCTCACCTGGTCCGCTTGGGCGAGGTTTACACCACCGACGCTTGGTTCAAAGACCCGTTCAACGAGGTTCAAGGCGTGGACGCGGTGCGCGGCATTTTTCAGCACATGTACGACAGCTTGAACCAACCGCGCTTCATCGTGACCGCCCGGGTGGTGCAAGGCCACCAATGCTTTTTGACCTGGGACTTTGTGTTTGGCATCCGCGGCCAAAGCAGCGAGATCACCGTGCGCGGTGCCTCGCATTTGTGGCTCGCACCCGGCACCGATGGGCGCTGGCGCATCCAGCGCCACCGCGACTACTGGGACGTGGCCGAAGAGTTGTATGAAAAACTGCCGCTGCTGGGCGGCTTGATGCGCTGGCTCAAGCGACGGGTCAACGCACCCGTCAAGCCGGCGGCGCGGTCTCGCTGAAGCTGCTGCGCTGGCTCAAGCGCTCGTGCAGTTTGTCCAGCACCGGGTGTTGGCTGCGCCAATCGATCTGGGGAAAGCGAAAGTCCAAGTAGCCCAGGGCACAACCCACGGCAATATCGGCCAAACTGAAATGCGTGCCCGAGCAAAAACTGCGCTCGCCCAAGCCGCGGGCCATGGCACTCAAGGCCAAATCGATTTTGTCCATTTGCCGCGCCACCCAAGCGGGGCTGCGTTGGCCTTCTTCGCGACCGGGCCAGGTGTTTTCCAAACGGGCCAGGATGGCCGCATCCAACAAACCATCGGCCAAGGCCTCCCAGGTTTTGATTTCGGCGCGCTCGCGCCCCGACGAAGCGATGAGCTTGCCCACCGGCGACAAGGTGTCCAGGTACTCGACGATCACCCGCGAGTCAAACAAGGCCTCGCCACCTTCCATGATCAAACAAGGCACCTTGCCCAAGGGGTTGGACAAAGCAATGGCGGTTTGGGCCGACCACACGTCTTCTAAAACAAATTGATAGTCGAGTTTTTTTTCGGCCATCACGATGCGCACTTTGCGAACGTAAGGGCTGGTGAGGGCACCAATGAGTTTCATGCTGAGCGGTCAAAGCGAAGTGGCCTTCATTCTATCGGGCGATGTGGCCGATGCGGATGTGCGATTCCCCTGTTGACAACAGTGCCAGGGCCTAAAATCACCCGATGAACGACTCTGCCATCACCGCCTTATCGCCGCTGGACGGCCGCTACGCCAACAAACTCACCGCATTGCGCGCTTTGATGAGTGAACAAGGCTATATGCACCGGCGTGTGCAAGTCGAAGTGGCCTGGTTGGTCGCCTTGAGCGAAGCGGGCTGGGCCGAGTTCCCCGCCCTCAGCGCCCCGGCCCGCGCCCACCTGCGTGCACTGGTGGCGAAATTTGGCACCGCCGATGCCAGTGCCATCAAAGACATTGAAAAAACCACCAATCACGATGTCAAAGCGGTGGAGTATTGGATCAAAGCGCAATGCCAACGCGCTGATTTAACCGAGGCCGTGCGCCAAGAGCTGGCCCCCGTGGTGGAGTTCATCCACTTTGCCTGCACCAGCGAAGACATCAACAACACCAGCCATGCCTTGCAACTGCAAGCGGCGCGCGCCCAAGTGCTGCTGCCGGCGCTGCAGCGCGTGCTGGGCCAATTGCGCGCCATGGCCAGCACCCACGCCAGCGTGCCCATGCTCAGCCGCACCCACGGCCAAACCGCCACCCCCACCACCGTGGGCAAAGAGTTCGCCAATGTCGCCGCGCGTTTGCAACAGGCGCACGACGCCATCGCGGCGGTGCGCTTGATGGCCAAGATGAACGGCGCCGTGGGCAACTACAACGCCCACCTGAGCGCGTGGCCCGACATGGATTGGGAGGCCTTTGCCCGCCGCGTGGTCGAAACCCCTGACCACGCCGATGCCGCGGCCCCCTTTGGCCTGGGCTTGCATTTTCAGGCCTACAGCACGCAAATCGAGCCGCACGACCACATGGCCGAGTTGTTCGACGCGGTGGCGCGGGCCAACACCATCTTGATCGACCTGGCGCGCGACGTCTGGGGCTATGTGTCGCTGGGCTACTTCAAGCAGCGTTTGAAAGCCGGTGAAATTGGCTCATCGACCATGCCGCACAAAGTCAACCCGATTGATTTTGAAAACGCCGAGGGCAACTTGGGGCTGGCCAATGCGCTGTTGCGCCACATGAGCGAGAAGCTGCCCATCAGCCGCTGGCAACGCGACCTGAGCGACAGCACGGTGTTGCGCAACATGGGCGTGGCCCTGGGGCATGCGGTGCTGGCTTACCAGTCGCTGAGCGTGGGGCTGGACAAACTCGAGCTCAATGCCGAAGCCTTGCAAGCCGATTTGGACAACGCCTGGGAGGTTTTGGCCGAACCGATTCAAACGGTGATGCGCCGCTACGGTGTGGCCGGCGCTTACGAGCAACTCAAAGAGGTCACCCGGGGCAAACAGGTGCGGCCACAAGACCTGCACGCGCTCATTGAGCGCTTGGCCATCCCCGCTGACGCCAAAGCGCGCTTGCTGGCGCTCACGCCCGCCACCTATGTGGGCATGGCTGCGGGCCTGGCCCAACGCCAGGCTTGAGATGGCCACCAAATCCACCATCTTCAAGGCGCAATTGCAGATCGCTGACATCGATCACAGCTATTACGCCGATCACGCCTTCACCCTGGCGCGCCACCCCAGTGAAACCGACGAACGCATGATGGTGCGCTTGGTGGCCATGGCGCTGCATGCGCATGAGTTGCAAGACACCTGCCATGGCGATGGCCATTTGTTGTTTGGCGCGGGCCTGTCCGACCCCAACGAGCCCGATGTCTTGCTGCGCGATTTCACCGGTCGTCCTCGCTGGTGGATCGAAGTGGGCCAGCCCCAAGACAAACCCTTGCTCAAAGCCTGCGGCCTGGCCGACCAGGTGTGCGTCTACGCCTTTCACCATGCGGCGGATGTGTGGTGGCGCGGCATCCAAAATGGCTTGACCAAGCCGCGCAACTTGCAAGTTTGGCGCATCCCCGCCGACACCGCTCAAGCGCTGGTCGGCCTGGCCGAGCGCAGCATGTCTTTGCAAGCCACGGTGCAAGAGGGCGTGCTGATGCTGGGCAGTGCCCGTGGCACGGTGAATGTGGAATGCGAGCGTTGGCGGTGAGTCACCGCCAACGGGGTTCAGCCGCCAGGGGCGTTCGCCGTCGGCGTTGCGGTCACATCTGCCGTCTGGCCTTTTTCGGTGGCGCGTTCGGCATAGCGGTTGAAGCGCCAAGAATCCGCACTCAAGGTGATGCGCCGCCACGTGGCGCGTTTGGCGCCCGGGCCCATCTCGGTCCAGCGCTGCACCTCGTCAAAACTGCGCCCGCAACCTTTGCACCAGGCGTCGCCTTGGCTGGTCGAGCAAATGGCAATGCACGGGGTGTCGGGGGTCGTTTCGTACCAAGCGCGCCAAGCGGCCATGGCCTTGCTCGGAAAACCTTTTTCGGCCACCTCGTCCTCGTGGTGGTAGACCATCAAGGCATACACCTCGGCCAAAGCACGGATCTCAGGGGCCAAGGTGATGCCATCGGGCGAAGGCTTGCGCTCGCGCCAAAAATTAATGGCGGCTTCGATGTCGGTGATGTGAATGGCATCCATGGGGGGGTGCATGATAGAGCATCACCCCGGCACACCATGAGCCCTCGCCTGCACGCCAGCCTGCCCTGTGGCGTGCGCCGAGGTTGGGCATGAAGCTCTTGCTCAAGTGGCTGCTCAGCGCCACGGCTTTGATCGCCTTGTCGGAGCTTCACCCGGGCATTGAAGTGGCCAACTTTGCCGTGGCCTTATCGGCCGCGCTGGTGATTGGCTTGCTCAACCTGTTGCTGCGTCCCTTGCTGGTGCTGCTGACCCTGCCGGTGACCGTGCTCAGCCTGGGCCTGTTTGTGTTTGTGATCAATGCGTTTTTGTTTTGGATGGCCGCCGAACTGCTCAACGACTTTCGTGTCGACAGCTTTGGCGACGCCTTGGTCGGCTCGCTGATTTATTCGGCCCTGGGCATGCTCATCGACTCAGCGCTGAAGCAATTGTTCCCGCCGCAGTGAGTCCAACTCGCGCAAATTGGCGTCAATGATCGACGCCTCGATGTGATCGCCGCGCTCCATTTGCCCGTCGCGGGTTTTTTGCTGCACCAAGGCTTGGGCGGCGCGCAAGCGGTCTTGGGCCCCGGTCAGATCGTGCTGCAACCAATGCACCTGGGCCTGGGCGCGAATGGCGCGCAAGGTTTTGCCCTGGCACTGCAAGGCCTGTGACAACAAGGTCCAGGCCAGCGCGTCACGTGGGCGCGAGAGCATCCAGGCCTCCAAATCTTGGGCAGCGGCATCGCAGGTGGCGGTTTGGCGCAAGGCCAGCCGCGCTTGGGCGAGCCACAACACCTCGGCGCGGTTTTGGCGCGACATCTGCGGCTGCAGCACATCCACCGCCGCTTGCGCTTGGCCCGTTTGCAAAGCCACTTCAGCGCGCGCACCGCGCCACCACACGGGTGCAGCCTGCGACAGCAAGGGGCCCAAACGCGCCAACTTTTGCTGCGCGGGCAAGGCTTGCTTCAAGCGCAGGTCAGACAGCACCGCGGCATACAGCACCGCGGCTTGGCGCTGTGGCGCATAAGTGTCCAAGTCGCTGTCTTGGGCGGCCTCGGACAAACGGCGCATGCCCTCCACGCTGGTTTGCACCAAGGCCCGGGCGCGCGCCCCGGTGAGCACATCGTCCCAATCGGCTTGGGCGGGTTTGCTTTGGGCCAAACCGGGTTGGCGCAATTGCATGTCGGCAATGCGCTCAGTGGTCAACGGGTGGCTGCGCAAATAAGGGTAGTTGCCCCGGTCATTCAAGCGCGCAGCGATTTGCAGCTTTTCAAACATGCCGACAAAACCCTGGGTGTCAAAGCCCGCATCGGCCATCACCCCAAAGCCCACCCGATCGGCCTCGCGCTCCATGTCGCGGGAAAAATTCAATTGGGTTTGGATCGCCAGCGCTTGACCGCCTGAGATCATCGCGGTGCCAGCGGTGGGGCTTTTGCTGGCCGCCAAAATGGCCAACAACATGGCCCCCATCAGCAGCGGCGACTGTTGGCTTTGGCGCGACATCAAGCGCGCAATGTGGCGTTGCGTCACATGGGTCAATTCATGCGCCAACACCGAGGCCAGCTCATGGCGGTTGCCCACCGTGGCGATCAAACCCAAATGCACGCCCAAATAGCCCCCCGGCATGGCAAAGGCGTTCACGCTGGGGTCGCGGATCAGGCTCACTTCCCAGGCAAAGCGCTGTTGCAACTCGGCCGACAACTCGCCGCGGTCGCGCGCGGCTTGCATCAAACGCAACCAAATTTGCTGCATTTGCTCGCCCAACACCGGGTCGTCCAGGTAATCGGGGTCTTTGTAAATCTCGCGCATGATGCTGTCGCCAATGCGCCGCTCCGAGACCAAAGAAATATCGCCCGCGTCCCCCAAGCTGGGCAAGCGCGATGGCGCCACGCCTTGGGCCTGTGACAAGGGCAGGGGCAGCGCCAACATCGTCGCGCACAACACGGCCGCACGCGGCACGCACCAGCAGCGGCGCAACCATGGGGCAAGGGCAAAAGGACTGTTCATGACCGTATGATGGGCATGTTACCCCGCGCCCACCAACGGACGCGCATTTGCAACCCGACCCCCACACACCGCATGTCCGAACTCACCCACTTTGATGCGCATGGCCAAGCCCACATGGTTGACGTGGCGCAAAAAGCCCACACCCACCGCGTGGCCGTGGCCCAAGGCCGCATCCACATGCAAGCGCGCACCCTGGAATTGATTGCGCATGGCAACGCCAAAAAAGGCGATGTGCTGGGCGTGGCCCGCTTGGCCGGCATCATGGCGGCGAAGAAAACCAGCGACCTCATCCCCTTGTGTCACCCCTTGGCGCTCACCCGGGTGACCGTCAGCTTTGAGCTGGACCACGCCAACCCCAGCGTGGTGTGCAAAGCCAGCGCCGAAACCCTGGGCCCCACTGGCGTCGAAATGGAAGCCCTCACCGCGGTGCAAGTGGCGCTATTGACGATTTACGACATGTGCAAAGCCGCTGACCGTGGCATGGTGATGACCGATGTGAAGCTTTTAGAAAAGCACGGGGGCAAGAGTGGGAGTTTTGTGGCGGGGGAGTAGGCGCTAACAAATCAATTATGGAGCCACCTTTGGAATAAGGCTTTGTCCCATTTCTGTCCCAATCGAGGAACAGTCATGGCATCGTTTAGACAACACGGCAACGGCTGGCAAGCGCGTGTACGCCGTCAAGGTTACCCAGAGGTCACCAAGACATTTGAAACCAAGGGTGAAGCTGAGAAATGGGCTCGGTCGGTCGAGTCCGAATTAGACAAAGGGCAGTTCGTCAGCGTCAACGAGGCCCACCGGACTACCTTAGGCGATGCGATTGCGCGGTATCTGAAAGAGGTGACACCGACCATGAAAGGCGCAACATCGGACACCATCAGACTAAAAGCCATCATGCGCAATCCAATCGCACAGTGGAGTATGGCAAACCTGAGTGCAAGCCGTATTGCTGGTTTCAGGGATGAGCGACTCACAGAGGTCAGTGGTGGCACGGTAATCCGCGAACTGGCATACCTCTCGGCCATCATCAATCACGCTCGTAGGGAATGGGGCATAAATGTTCCAAACCCTGTTCAGATGGTCCGTAAGCCACAAAGTCCGCAAGCTCGCTCACGGGTGTTAAACGATGAGGAGATTTCTAAATTGTTGCAAGCTCTGGAGCCGACTGGGCGCAGGAGCCATTGGACCAAACCAGCGGTACAGCTTGCGCTTGCAACTGCGATGCGTCGGGGTGAGTTACTCTCATTGAAATGGGAGCACATTGACTTGCAGGGGCGGACGGCTTTCTTACCCGATACTAAAAATGGTGATTCTCGGACCGTACCACTCTCCTCGGTTGCGGTTAATGTGTTGGCTGAGTTGCCCCGGCATATCAGCGGTGTGGTGATTCCAGTGAAATATTTCACGCTGGATGCAGCGTTCAAAAGAGGAGTTCGTCGATCGGGTTTGGACGGAGTTCGATTCCATGACTTGAGACGCACGGCGATCACACGTATGGCAGAAAGGTTACCCAACGTGATCGAGTTGGCTGCGGTCAGCGGGCACAAGAGCCTGATGGTGCTCAAACGATATTACCGGCCATCGGCAATAGACTTGGCGAAAAAACTCGGCTGAACATTTGATTAGCCGAAAGAGTTGGGTTAATATCTCATCACTCCACCACCATGGTGGGTTACGAAGTTTGCATATTGCCTTGAAACAACTTCGGTGCCTTCGGCATAAAGGTAGCAGCCACTACGGTAATGACCGCCTGTAGTGACTGTCGTGGAACAACAGCCACGTTAAATTTGTTTGCGATTCAAGTGTCAAGGACTCCCACCAGCGCCAACTGGTGGGGCTTTGTTTACCTTGCCGAGTCGCAGACCAACACATATTCCTGCGTTCGGCATGATTCATAACCGGAAGAATCATGATCGATTATACAAAAATTTCCCATGAAAATCAAAGACTTACTGAGGTTTCGCAGTCTGCCTACCTCCGTTTAGTTCGCACAGGCCCAGGCGTTTTGGGCTTCAAACCAGCCAAAGGGGCTTACTACGAAAAGCACTTCATCAATGTTGCTCAGGCGTTAGCACTGATTGCTGCCAATAGCGGTCAAGCTGACACATGGGTTTCGATGGCGACTTACTCGGACCCAAAGGCATCCCGGTCACAAGACAATGCCGAAGAACTCTGTGCACTTTGGCTTGATATAGATGCACATCAAGGCAGCAAATACGAAACGGTTGAAGCGGTCCAAGCTGCCCTTCAACACTTCCTCATCCACACCGGCCTTCCCAAGCCAACATTGATCAACCTCACTGGTTATGGCGTTCATGCCATTTGGGTATTCACAGAGGTCATCAAGCGGAATGAGTGGCAGCCTGTTGCTGACAAGCTCCAAGACTTGTCTCGTCGTATGTTCTTGGACGCTGACCCCATCACCGCAGATGCAGCGCGGATTCTGCGCGTGCCCGGGACGTTGAACTTTCGTGATTCTGAAAACCCAAAGCTGGCGATGCTTGGGGAAACGGGTGAAGGCCCACTTGGGTTTGATGAAATGGCGTCAGCCATCGACCGAACCTTGCTTAAATTTCCCCCTTTGGTGATGACACGAGGAAAACATACACCTTGCAAAATGTTCAACAGCCCTTCAACGGCCCCAAATATTGCAGTAGTGAAGGCAATGCTATTGGCAATTGATCCAGACATTGGGTATTGCGAGTGGCGCGATGTCGTCTGGGCTGTTGCCGCTACAGGCTGGGATTGCTCGTATGACCTTGCACATTCATGGAGTTCTGATGGTGCAACTTGGGATGAAGACGCCTTCAATCGCGTATGGGATGGCTTTGACGAGTCCCGGGGAATTGGGTTCGGCACTTTGGCATATCACGCCAAACAAGCTGGATATGTAGGCCAGATGCCATTAAAACCACAAACTCAACTGTTCAAACCTTCTGGTCGACTTGTAACTGTCTGCGCAGCTGATATCAAGCCTGAACACGTTGAATGGCTGGTTGATCAGAGCTTTCCCTTTGGCATGTTGGCGGTCATTGGTGGTGAGCCCGGGCTTGGCAAAAGTCAAATCTCAATCAACTTGGCAGCGGGGGTAACTACAGGAAGTGGCTTGCCGGGAACTGGTGGCTTTAATAACTTGGGTTCAGTCATCATCCTTGCAAACGAAGACGACGCGGCTCGCACGATTCGGCCTCGACTTGACGCTGCCGGTGCTGACATCTCAAAAGTCCACATCGTTGAAGGTGTCGCGCGTGAAGGTACAGAGGTTGACATGTTTCAGCTTGATCTGGATATTACCGACTTACGAGAGCGCGCTTTGCAAATTGGTGACGTTAAGCTCATCATCATCGACCCACCCAGTGCTTACCTCGGCACTAAGGTCGACAGTTACAAAGAAAGCGATGTCCGACGGGTGTTGATGCCACTTGGAACCTTAGCCCAAGAAACAGGCGCAATGATCTTGCTGATTGTTCACTTAAACAAACGTACAGATGGCGGTGCACAGCAACGTTTCTCTGGCTCTACTGCTTGGACGGCTGCGCCGCGCGTTGGATTTATGGTTGCTGAAGACCCGCTCACAAAGCAGCGCTTTATGTTGCCAGTCAAAAACAACATCGGCGACGACCGACTCGGTTACCAGTACCACATTGCTGAAAAACTGATCCAGTATGGCGGGCAGACATTTAAGTCGTCCTACATCGTTTGGGACCAACCTACCAACCGTTCAGTGGCTGAACT
>CANFPJ010000016.1 GCA_947448885.1 Comamonadaceae bacterium | reverse complement strand
GCCAAGGCGGCCAGTGCGATGGATGAAATCCAGGTTCTTTTCATGCTTGTCTCCTCATGTGGGTTGAAAAGGTCATTGCTTGGTGGATCAGCACACCACCGCTTCTTGCGCCAACAACTGACGGCTGACTTCCATGCCCAGGGACTCAAACCATGCCGTCTCGAAAGGGCGCAAGCAGGGTGCGCAAACCCATGGTGGACTCATCATATGGAGATTCTTCTCCAGGGTCGTACGTGAATACCCGTGCGCTCAGCCCGAGCCTCAATTCAGGAAAATGGGTCCACCCAGGGCGACCCCTCGTTTTATCCGACGGCGCGGCGCACCGAGGACAGGTCGGATTGTTTCAAGCGGGGGCCGGATTTCATGTACTGTCCTGGCAAGGGTTTGCCCATCCAGTCTTGCACCGACCGCGCCACTGCGGCGACCGCTTCCAAGTCGATGCCGGTGTGAAAGCCAGATTCGTGCAGCAAATAAACCAAGTCTTCCGTGCAGATATTGCCCGTCGCACCGGGGGCAAATGGGCAACCGCCCAGGCCACCAATGGAGGATTCGTACTCCACCACGCCCAGGTCCAGGCCAGCCATCACATTGGCCAAGCCAATGCCGCGGGTGTTGTGAAAGTGCAGGGCGATCAGCACATCGGGGAACTGCTGTTGAATGGCTTTGACCGTGCGGCGCACCACAGGCGGTGTGGCCATGCCGGTGGTGTCGCCCAAGGAAACGTGCCGAATGCCCGCTGCGTGGTAGGAGGCGATCACGTCGAGGACGCTTTGCGTGGCGACCTCGCCCTCAAAAGGACAGCCAAAAGCGGTGGCCACGGCACCGCGCACAGGGATGTTGAACTGGCGTGCAATGGGGGTGAATTCGTGCACATCGGCCAAGGCATCGGCTTTGGACTTGTTCAAATTGGCTTGGCAATGGGTTTCAGAGGCGGAGACAAAGCAGGCCATCATGTCCACTCGGGCGGCGGCAGCGCGCTCGGCCCCTCGGGCATTGGGCACCAAGCCAGTCAAGCGCACACCGGGCTTGCGCCGCACTTGTGCCATCACCTGCATGGCATCGGCCATTTGGGGCACGGCCCGGGGCGACACAAACGACGTGGTTTCAAAGCTTTGCACACCCGCGTCTATCAAGCCATTGATGACTTCCACTTTGCGCTCGGTGGGGATGAAGTCGGGTTCGGCTTGAAAGCCATCGCGCGTGCCGACTTCGGTGACGATGATGTGGGGGGCTTGGGTCTGGGCGTTCATGGGCAGTGAGGGGTGTGGTGGATCAAATGGCTTTGGCTCGGCGCAAGTTTTGGATTTGTGCTGGAGCCAAACCCAATTCTTGAAGTATCGCATCGGTGTCGCCGCCCAAGTCGGGTGGGGGGCGGTGCATGGTGCAGGGTGCTTGGGTGAATTTGATCGGGAAGCCCAACACGTCCAAGGCCCCGTGTTGGGGGTGGTCAATGGTCACGCGCATTTGCTGATGCTGGGTTTGTGGGTCGTCAAACACCTCGGCCACATTCAAAACGCGGCCACAGGGCACGCCGGCCCGGTTGATCACCTCGATCCAATGCGCCACCGGCATCAAGCGCGTGCATGCATTGATCTCGCCATTGATGGCGCTGCGGTGCTCAAAGCGCAACGCGTTGTTGGCAAACTCGGGACGGTCTTTGAGGTGTTGCAAATCCAAAGCGGCGAGCAGCTTGACATAAAAACTGTCGTTGGATGGGGCCACAGCGATTTGCCCATCGCTGGCTTCAAACAAACCATAGGGCGAGGCCAGGGCATGGTCGTTGCCGGTTCGTTGGGGCAATTGCCCGTTGGCAAAGTAATTGGTGGCCAAAAATGCCAACATGCTGGTCATGCTGTCGGTCAGGGAGGTGGTCACCTCTTCGCCCTGACCTGTGCGACCCCGGCGCACCAAAGCGGCCAGAACCCCCATGGCGGCGTAAGAACCGGCGATCAAGTCGGAGATGGGCGGCGCGGCCCGCATGGGCGGGCCATCGGCAAAGCCGTTCACGCTCATGAAGCCGCTCATGGCCTGGGCGATGAAGTCAAAGGAGGGGCGTTGCGCATACGGCCCATCCAGCCCAAAACCGGTCACGTGGCAGCTGATGATGTCGGGTTTGATGTGTTGCAAGGCGGCCCAAGACAAGCCCATGTCGTCCATCACACCCGGTCTAAAGTTGTTGAGCACCACATCGCAGCGTTGCACCAGTTGCTTCAATAGCGCTTTGGATTCAGGGTGGCGCAGGTCCAGGGTGAGCGACCTTTTGTTGCGGTTGAAGGTCGCGAAGTACAAGGAATAACCATTGACCGCCGCGCCCTGTTGGCGCACTGGGTCACCCATGGCCGGGTCCTCGACCTTGATCACTTCGGCACCCATGTCGGCCAAAAACATGGCGGCAAACGGCCCCGACAAAATGCGTGTCAGGTCCAACACACGGATGCCGTCGAGTTGCATGGCTCAGTCGAGTTTGATGTTGGACTCTTTGGCAATCTTGCCCCAGCGGGCATAGTCGGCGCGAACGAATTGACCAAACTCTTCGGCGCTGCCCCCCACGGCCGTGGCGCCACCATTGGCAATTTTTTCACGCACGTCGGGCAAGGCCAAAACCTTGTTGATCTCGGCATTCAAGCGCGCCACGATGGCCGCTGGTGTGCCCACTGGCGCGAACAAGCCCAGCCAAATGCCCACATCAATGCCTTTGATGCCCGCTTCATCCAGCGTGGGCGTGTCGGGCAGCATGGGCGAGCGTTTCGCCGTGGTCACGGCCACTGGCTTGAGCTTGCCGCCATTGACCAAGGGCAGCACCGAAGGCACCGACAAAATGGCCAAGTCCACCGAGCCTCCGATCACATCGTTCAAAGCCGGCGCAGCGCCTTTGTAGGGCACATGCAGCAATTTGGTTTGCGTGGCCTGTTTGAATTGCTCGGTGTACAAATGGCCCACCGTGCCATTGCCCGCCGATGCCCAGGTGAAGCCATTGGCTGTTTTGCCCTTGGCGACCATGTCGGCGGGGGATTGGATGCGGTGTTGCTGACCCACCGGTTGTGCGTTGCTGACAATGGCCAGTGGGGCCACGGTGGCTTGGATGATGGGCGTGAAACTCTTCACGGTGTCATAGCCCACATTGGGATACAGCCATGGGCCCAACATCATGTTGTCGCTTTGCCCCATGACGATGGTGTAACCATCGGGCGCGGCCTTGGCTGCGGCGGCAATTGCCAAATTGCCACCGGCCCCCGGCATGTTCTCCAACACCACCGACCACTTGGTGAGTTCGGCCAGTTTGGAGCCCACCACGCGCGACACAAAGTCGGTACCGCCCCCAGGCGGAAAAGGAATCAACAAGCGGATGGGCTTGCTGGGGAAGTCGGCTTGGGCCCACACCGAGGTGGCGCAAAAAAGGGCCAACAACGAGAAAATTCGACGCGTGGATTTCATGGGGTTTCCTGGCTTGGGAGCGGTGTGAGCAGATGTTTGGGTGAATCGGGTGATGGCGCCTGACTGGGCTGGGCATCATAAACTAGGCGGTGTGCAAACTGGCCTGACAGGACGAGTTCACACCCCCATCCCCAGCCCTATTTTTGAAAGCATCGCATGTCTGCCACCCCCTTGCCCAAAGCCGTTGTTTTGTTCAGTGGGGGCTTGGATTCGTCGACGGTGGTGGCCATGGCCCAGCAGCGGGGGTTCGATGTGCACGCCCTGAGTTTTCGCTACGGACAGCGCCATGTGGTGGAGTTGCAAGCGGCGCAGGCCGTGGCCCAGTCCATGGGTGTGAAGCACCACATCACCATCGATGTGGATTTGCGTGCATTCGGCGGCTCGGCATTGACAGCGGATGTGGCCGTGCCCAAAGGTGCGCAAGCGCACCCCGCTGTGGGCGGCATCCCGATCACTTACGTTCCTGCACGCAACACGGTGTTTCTGAGTTTTGCTTTGGCCTGGGCGGAAACCTTGGGCAGCTTTGATGTCTTCATGGGGGTCAATGCCCTCGATTACTCGGGCTACCCGGATTGCCGCCCTGAATACATCCAGGCGTTTGAGCGCATGGCCAATTTGGCCACCAAGGCCGGCGTTGAAGGTCACCAACGCTTGACGATTCACGCCCCCTTGATGGCCATGGACAAAGCGCAAATCATTCAAACCGGTGTGGGTTTGGGCGTGGACCATGCACTCACCAGCAGTTGCTACGACCCGGGCCCGCAGGGCCAGCCTTGTGGCGAATGTGCTTCGTGCCAACTGCGGGCCAAAGGGTTTGCCCAGGCCGGGCTGGATGACCCTTTGTACACACGCTTTGCCCTGCCCCAGCCCCACACAGGCTAGCGCACAGGCCGGTGTCCAACTCAAGGGGCGATGCTTGCCCCTTGGACACGGTTTTTTTGCAAAGATTGGGCCACCATGCCATTGCGTTTCATCTCGGCGACAAATTGATCGAGTTGCGCCGCTGCTTGCGCACCATGGGATTTGGGCACCGCCATGGCCTGCTCGATGACCATGAAGCGACCCGGCAGCAAACGCAAGCCGGGTTGCTGTTGGGCATCGGCTTCGAGTTGCTGGCGAACACCAGCGGCGACCTCAACCCCTTGAGACAAAAATTCAGTGACCACCTCGGGTGAGGTCGGTGCTCGCAAAATGGTCGCTTGTTGCAGGTGTCGGCTGAGGAACAAGTCATAGGCACTGCCTTTGCCCACCATCACGCGCACGCCGGGTCGATCGACCTGATCGTTCTGCGTCACCGGCGATTGGCTGCGAACCAAGTAACTGCCTTCGATCAACACATAGGCTTGTGTGAACAAGACGCCTTCGCCGCGCAGCGGGTCCAAGGCAAAAAAGCCAATGTCGGCCTGGCCTTCGCTCAGGGCTTGCACCGACTTGCCTGCGGCATTGAAAACCTTCAGCGCCAGCGGTACCCCCAAGCGATGCGCCAGGGCCTGCGCCAAGTCAACCGACAAACCCGCTGCCTGGCCGGTGAGGGCATCGGTATGGGCCAGCAAGGGGTTGCCCAAATTGATGGATGCACGCAACGTCCCCGTGGGTGCCAACAGATCCGCCGTTTGGCCATGGGCCTGAAATGAGGCAGCAGAAACCATCAGACAAACTCCTTGGATGAATGGTGTGAGAAAAGACTTCATGAAGGGGGTTCGATTGAAATGAATATTCTCACCCTTTGCCGCTGTCGCGATGGGGGCTGGTCGCAAGGGTTAACCCTGTTGAGTCGCCGCTGGTTCCGGCGGTTCAATGGCTGGGTCCTCGACCGAGCCATCACACCGAATGCTGGAAGACCACACATGACCTCGAAATCATTTCGCAGGGGATTCGCCACATGAGCATCGACCCCATCTCCAAGACAAGCCCATCGCAGACGGAGCAACTCGCTGAGGGCGACACACACAGCGCACGGCGTGGATTTTTGACCCAACTTGGCGGCGTCACTTTGGGTGTCGGCTTGGCTGCCCCGACAGCACAGGCTCAGGCCCCAGACAAACCCGTTTTGGCTGAGGTGGTGGGGCGCGAGCACTGGACCCACAAACGTGTTGACGGCGTGGCTGTGCGCCTGTTCATGTGGCGCAAGCAGCGCGCCGACATGGTGGGCTCGGTGCGCAGCGCACAATACCGGGGCACGGTGGTGTTTGTCCATGGGTCTTCCATGGCTTCAACCCCGGTATTTGATTTGCAAATTGCAGGTCGACCCCAATCGTCTTTGATGGATTGGTTCGCCCGTTTGGGGTATGACGTCTGGTGCTTCGATTGCGAAGGCTATGGCCGCTCGGATAAAGCCCGCCCGGTCAATGCCAATGTGGCTTGTGGCGCAGACGATTTGGCAGCGGTCAGCGAATACATTTTGGGCCTCAATGGCGGTGAACCCTTGTTGCTGTATGGCGCGTCTTCGGGTGGCTTGCGCGCGGCTTTGTTTGCGCAAAACCATCCGCAACGGGTCAAGCGCTTGGCATTGGACGCTTTTGTGTGGACCGGTCAAGGCAGCCCCACCCTGGCCGATCGGCGCAAGCGCTTGCCCGCTTATTTGGCCAGCAACCGGCGGCCCATCGACCGTGCCATGATCCGCAGCATCTTCACCCGAGACCACCCAGGCACCAGTGACATGAGCGTGGTGGAAGCGTTTGCCGATGCGGTCTTGGCCTTGGACAGTTCGGTGCCGACCGGAACCTATGTGGACATGTCGGCCAATTTGCCCCTGTGCGATCCCGAAAAAATCACCGTTCCCACCTTGATCATGCGCGGTCAGTACGATGGCATTGCCAGCTTCGCAGACTTGGCTGCATTTTTCGACAAACTGCCCAACCCGGATAAGCAGTTCACCGTGATGCCCGGCATTGCGCACACCAGCACCCGGTCTAAAAACTACCTGTTGGTTTACCACCTGTTGGAAGCGTATTTTTCGCGGCCCGATGCGGTGTATTTGGGGACTTGACCATGGGGCGGGGTACCGGGTTTTGGCGTGCCTGCTGGGTGATGGTTTGGGCGGGGCAAGCCTTATCTGTCATGGCGCAAAACACAGCCGGTGCGCAAATTTACCGCGACACCTGCAGCGTTTGTCACGACAGTGGGACGGGCCAGGCGCCTCGTTTGCAGGACCAACGCGATTGGCAGCAGCGTGCACTGCGCGGTGTGGATGCCTTGTACCAAGTGGCCTTGCAGGGCAAGCCCAATTCGGCCATGGTGGCCAAGGGTGGCTTTGCCCATCTCAGTGAGGCTCAGGTCAAAGCCGCTTTTGATCACATGATGATCCAAGTGGGGGTCACCACAAGTGCACAGGTTCCGATCCATGCCGCAGCCCAAGCCCAAGCTGCGGCCATTCCCAACCGAAGCGCTGCCACCGTGCCGCCTTTGAACGACCCTCTGGCATTGAGCCAACACATTGCTGAGTTGTTGCGCAGCGCTTTGGGGCAACCCCAAAACAGGATTGAAACCTACGACGGCGTGGTGACGCTGCGCGGCGTGGGCATCAAGGTCAGCAATGCACAGGGCCAGATCACCTTGGCGGGGGCTGTTGAAAAAAGTGAATGGGTGCAACAAGCGCAAGACATTGCAGCCCAAGTGCCCGGCGTGCGTGGTGTGACCAATCGACTGGTGGCGGCCTCGCTGATGGAATGGGATTGAGCGCTGGTCGGTGATGACCCCAGCATGGCCCCGCAGAGGCTGTCTGCTTACTCGGCCTTGATGTTGTTTTCTTTGACCACGCGGGTCCACATGGCCAGCTCTTTGCGGAGCATCTGATCGAGCTCTGGCGGTGTCAATGGGGCTGCTTGCATGCCCAGCTTGGTGAATCTGTCTTTGACGTCGGCTTGCTGCATGATGCCCATCAGCGCTTGGTTCAACTTGTCGATCACCGGCTTGGGTGTTTTGACGGGCACAAACAAAGCCAACCAAATGGTGGTCACATAGCCATTGAGGCCTTGCTCAGAGATGGTGGGCAGGTCGGGCAAATCGGGGTGGCGTTTGGCGCTGGCAATGCCCAGGGCTTTGACACGACCAGCCTTGATGTTGGGGTAAGCCGAGTTGAAAGCATCAAACATCAGTTGCAGATGCCCAGCCAGCAAATCTTGGGCGGCAGGGCCTTGCCCTTTGTAAGGGACATGCGAAATTTGTACCTTGGCCTGATTCGCGAACAGCTCAGCGCCCAAGTGGTAGGTGCTGCCCATGCCCGATGAGCCATAAAACAATTTGCCAGGGTTGTCGCGCGCATGGCGAATGAACTCTTGCACATTGCTCGCCGGAACCGAGGGGTGCACGACGAGGATGTTCTCGATGGTGGCGACCTGACCCACCGGCGCAAAGTCATTCACCGGGTCGTAGGGCAATTTGGCCACCAAGGCGGGGTTGGCCGCCATGATGCTGCTGGTCCCGAACAAAATGGTTTGGCCATCGGGGTTGGCGCGGGCCACAAATTCAGCGCCAATCGCACCTGTGGCACCCACCCGGTTGTCCACAATGACGGTTTTTCCCAAGGCCTCCGACAACAGCGGGGCAATCACACGGGCAGCAATGTCGGTGGGCCCACCGGTGGCAAAGGGCACCACCAAGCGCACGGTGGACGAACCCTGCGCCCATGCGCTCATCGCCAACGACATGGCCATCCAGGCCATGAAACCATGGTGCCAACGTTTCATGTATTCCCCTTCCGAAAATCACCCAGCCCCTACCAGGTCCGATCAAAATTCAACGGTTTGGCCTTCGCTCATGGGAATCACCTTGATGGGGCTGCCTTTCATGGCCTCTTGAAATTCAGCCAAGGTGCCTTTGGCCAAAGGGTTGGAGTTGTAGTGGATGGGGATGACCATTTTGGGGTTGATCCATTGGCGCGCACCCCAGGCGGCGTCTTCGGGGTCCATGGTGAAGTTGCCACCAATCGGCATCAGCACCAAATCGGGTTTGTAGCGTTCGCTGATGAACTTCATGTCACCAAACAAACCGGTATCGCCCATGTGCCAAATTTTGAAGCCGTTTTCCATTTCAATGATGTAGCCCACGGCTTCCCCAGCGGGGTGCGATTCGAGTTTGCCGGTGACCGGGTTGGGGTGCACGATGAGGGAGGAATGCTCAGCCGCCACGGCGGTGACTTTGATGCCAGGCGCTGGTTTGACATGCCCGGTTTTGTTGAAGCGATGGCTCAAGTTGGCGGGGATCAAACCCAGGGTGATCAGCGGGGTCACCATGTCGGCAGGGCCGTACAGGATGGTGTTATTGAGCTTGGCCAGAGCAGGGGCATCACCGAGGTGATCCACATGCCCATGGGTGACCAGCAGCACATCAATTTTTCCAAGGGCCGCAAAGTCGGTTTTGTAAGGTGCTGGGGTCTTGGGGCCGCCGCTGAGCCAGGGGTCGATGACGATGATCTTGCCACCAGGGGTCTTGATCCGAAAGCCCGCTTGGCCCAGCCAGAGCAATTCGGTTTTGCCCGAGCCTTGGGCTAAGGCCGCAGATGCCAAGCCCATCCAGGCGGTCAATAGGGCGACCAGCAGGCCCATGTGAGAGAGGAAGCGTTTCATGCCATGCACCTTTGTAGGGGAGATTGTGTTGAAGGAATGCGCCGAGATGGTCGATCGGTCGTCTGGGCGCGATCCAGGGCTTTGGGTGAAAAAAACGACAACCCATGCTATCAAACGCATGGGCCTCGCTGGCTAGGGTTTTACAGGGGGGGCTGGGCCGCACCCAGGCCATCACTCCGGTTGAATGCCGGCGGCTTTGATCAATGGCACCCAGCGCTCGATGTCGCGCTTTTGCAGCGCTTTGGCATCGTCCCCCATGACCGCCATGGGCCGACCGCCAGCTTTTTCAAAACGCTCCACCACATCGGGTGCGGTGATGACTTTGCGCAACTCGGTGCGCAAGCGGTTGAGTTCGGCGGCCGGGGTTTTGGCCGGCGCGAAGTAACCAAACCAGGATTCCAACTCCAGGGGCGCCACGCCGGTTTCGCGCAAGGTGGGCACAGCGGGGTGAATGGGCAAGCGCGCAGCGCCGGACACCGCCAATGGCTTGACGCTGCCCGCGTCCACATGTGGGCGGGCCGTGGAGGAGAGGTCGAAAAACACATCCACCCGCGCGCCCAACAAATCGGTGTAGGCCGGTTGAGCGCCGCGGTACGGCACATGGGTGAGTTGCACCCCCGCCAAATGCCACAAAGCGGCGGCCAAGATGTGCTGACCGGAGCCGTTGCCTGCCGACGCATAGGTCAGCTTGCCGGGGTTGGCGCGGGCATGCGCCACCAATTCGGCCAGGCTGTTGAAGGGCAGGTCTTTGCGACCCATCAAGGTGTAGCTGTAGGCCACGGCCAAGCCAATCGGTTCAAAGTCTTTCAGCGGCTCGTAACTCAGGCTTTTGTACAAGCCCGCATTGAGCACCAGGTTGGACACCGAGCCCATCAACAAGGTATAGCCATCGGGCGCGGCCTTGGCGGCCAACTCGGTGCCCACCAAGGTGCCAGAGCCGGTGCGGTTTTCAACGACCACGCCACTTTTGAACACCAAGGCCAATTTGTCTGCCAGCACGCGGGCCACAAAATCAAAGCCACCCCCGGGCGGTTGGGGCACGATGACCCGAATGGCGCGATTGGGGTAGGGCTCTTGCGCCAGGGCCCAGGGTGCAGCAACGAAGGCGCTGGTGGCCAAAGCGGTCAAGGTGAGGCGGCGGTTGAGCATGTTTCAGCGCTCCAAGGGTTTGCCGGCCAACCAGTTGGCGCCACGGCGGTACAGGTCTTGCACGCCTTCGCCTTTGAGCATGGGCATGTCCATTTTCACGTTGTAGCCAATCCGGGTTTGGATGTAGGCCAAGTGGCGATAGCCCTCGGGAAATGTGGCCAAGGCGGCTTGGTCGAGTTCGAGTTTGGCCGCCGGGTCCAGCGGGTCGATGCGGTCTTTTTCATAAATGGGCTGGCGGTGCACCAAGCCCCAACGGCCTTCGCGTTCTTCAAAAAAATCGTAAAACCGCCCGGTGCACACCACATCGCACAAACAGCCTTCGACCAAACCGCGTTGAGAGATGGTCATTTTGGTTTGGGCAATGGCCCGCGTGCCTTGCACATCGATGGCCGATCCGCCCAAAAAGTGCAGGATGCTCACACCCTTGTTCCAGCCTTCAATGGTGACGCGGATGAAGTCTTCGAATGGGCCTTGAAACCAAGTGGCCATCATCACGCCATCATCGTGCCAGACGGTGCGAAAACGGTCCCACAGCCCAGCGTCGCGGTACACCGCCCAGTTCTCCACCAGTTGGCGGATGCGCAGTTGTTGTTGCATTTCAGGGGTCATGGAAATCTCGCAGGGTGATGAGGGTTGATCGAAGCGGCGCATCTTAGCCAACTTCTCAGGTCGTGATGTAATCCGCCCTGCAATTTCATCAGGAGAGCCGAACATGTCCAAAACCCTCATTCGCGGTGGCACCGTTGTGTCGATGGATCCCCAAATTGGCGACTTGCCCCAAGGTGATGTGCTCATCGATGGTGAGCGCATTGCCGCCATTGCCCCGCACATCCAAGCCGATGACGCGCAAGTGGTCGATGCGAGTGGCACCATCGTCATCCCGGGCTTGATCAACGCCCACATGCACACGTGGCAAACGGGATTGCGCGGTGTGGCAGCGAACTGGACGGTGATCGAATACTTTAAAAAGATGCACGCGGGTTTGGCCACCTTATTTCAGCCATCGGACATTTATATTGCCAACTTGGTGGGTGCACTGAATCAAATCAATGGCGGCACCACCACCTTGGCCGACTGGTGCCACAACAACCCCACGCCGGCACACACCGATGCCGGCATTGATGGCTTGGCGGCATCGGGCATTCGGGCGGTGTTCTTTCATGGTTCTCCCAAGCCCGATCCCAAGCCGGGTCAGAAACCGTTTTGGGAAGTGCCGCATCCGCGCAGCGAGGTTGAGCGCTTGCTCAAAACCCGCTTTGCCAGCCAAGACAGCTTGCTGTCCCTGGGCTTGGCCATTTTGGGTCCGCACTACTCCACCTATGACGTGGCGGTGGACGATTTCAAACTCGCCCGCGAGTTTGGTTTGATCGCCAGCATGCACTGCGCCGGCGCTGCGGCCCGCGTGCCCGATGGTTGGGACCGGTTGGCCAAAGAAGGCTTGCTGGGCGACAACAACAACATCGTGCACGGCAACGATTTGACCGATGCGCAATTGCGCTTCATGCTTGACCAAGGGGTGAGCTTTTCACTCACCCCAGAGACCGAAATGTTCCAGGGCCATGGTTTTGCCATCACCGGACGTTTGCGCAGCATGGGCGCCCAGCCGTCTTTGGGGGTGGATTTGGAATCCTGCATCAGCGGTGACATGTTCACCGTGGCGCGAATGGCCTTGGCCTCGCAACGGGCATTTGACAATGCCCAGTCCAAAGTCGAGCATCAAAAATTGCCCGACACCACCACCATCACGGCGCGTGAAGCCTTGGGATGGATCACCTTGGAGGGCGCCAAGATGCTGAAAATGCAAGACCGCATTGGCTCACTCACCCCGGGCAAGCAAGCCGATATCGTGATGGTGCGCGCCGATGACCTGAACATGATGCCGGTGCATGACCCAGTGTCGACCGTGGTGACCCAAACCAGTTTGGCCAACATCGACTCGGTGTGGGTGGCTGGCCAGGCCAAAAAACGCCATGGCAAGGTGTTGTTCACCGATATGGTGCGCCAACAAGCGGCCTTGGGCGCATCGGGTCAGCGAATCATGCGCGATTTGAACCAGTTGATGCAGAACCACTAAGGTTTACGCTGATTGTTTCGCTGCTTTTTCTGAATATGATGTTCGCTGAAAGCCACTGGAGTAAATCATGACAAATTTCGCATCTTCTTCTCGCCGCAGCGTGTTGGCCTTCACGGCCATGGCTGCCATGGCCATCGGCACGTCGGCGCTGGCCGCGCCCTCGGGCACCCCCGTCAAAGTGGGCGGCACCTTGGCCCTGACCGGTCCTTTGTCGGCCACCGCCTTGATCCACAAATTGGTGGGTGAAATTTATGTGGAAGAGCTGAACAAGAAAAATGGCTTGTTGGGCCGCCCCGTCGAGTGGGTGCTCAAGGACGACCAGTCCAAGCCCGATTTGGCCCGCACCTTGTATGAACAAATTGTCACGGTTGACAAGGCTGATTTGCTGATTGGCCCCTACGCCACCGCCAATATTTTGTCGGCCATGGGTGTGGCTCAACGCTACAACAAGGTGTTGGTGCATCACACCTTTGGCATCCCCAGCTTGGCCAAGTACGACATGCAATTCCCCACTTGGGCCACCGGCCCCTCACCTGAGGTGACGGGTCCCAACCTGGTGTTTGATGCATTGGCCGCCGGCCCCAAGCCGCCCAAAACCATTGCCATCGTGACGTCCAAATTCCCTTCGGTGCATTTCATGTCGGTGGGTGCTCGCGACATTGCCAAAAAGCGTGGCTTGACTGAAGTGTTGTATTTGGAGTGGGATTTTGGCAACCGCGACTTTGGGGCCATTGCCAGCCGCTTGAAAGAAGCCAAGCCCGATTTCATTTGGGGTGGTGTGATTGCTTTGGAAGGCATGCTGTTGCTCGACGCGATGAAGAAGATCGATTACGCCGCGCCGCAAATGTTCCACTTCTTGCCGGCCCCTGGCCCCATGCTCAAGTCACCTGACGCGAAAAACGCCTTGGCGATGACGATTTTTGAGCAGCACGCCCCGATGATGAGCAACTTTGGCGCCACCGAGTTTGCCAAAATCTTCAATGAACGCGCTGCCAAGGCTGGTTTGCCGGACACCATGATCGACACGCAGGCGGCGGCCTCATATGCGGCTTGGCAGGTGCTGGAAGCGGCGGTCAATGGTGCCAAGAGTTTTGACGACAAAGCCTTGGCCGCTTGGTTGAAAAAGAACACCGTCAACACCATCCAAGGCCCGATGCGCTTTGATGGCACCAACAACTACGGCGAAGACCTCTCCAAGGTCAAGCAGGTGCAAAACGGCGAATGGGTCGTGATTTGGCCGCGCGCATCGGCCAAGCCTGGCGTGAAACATTTGCTGCCTTGATGCTTTGATCTGAATGCAGTTTCCCAGCCTTGAGCTGCTCGGACAGTCTTTGCTGTCCGGGCTTTTTATCGGTGGCCTCTATGGTTTGCTCGGACTTGGTTTGAGCTTGTCCTGGGGCATGTTGCGCCAAATCAATTTGGCCCACTTTGCCCTGTCGTTTTTGGGCGCCTACCTCACCTATCAACTGTCCAGCAGTTTTGGGGTGGACCCGCTGATCACCCTGGTGATAGTGGCCCCCGGCTTTTTTGTGTTTGGCATGGCGATGCACTGGGTGTTTGCGCGTTTCAAGGTCACGCCTTTCAACTCGCTGTTGGTCACCTTTGGCTTGACGGTCATCATCGAGAGTTTTATCCAGTGGGTGTGGACCGCCGATTACCGCAAACTGGAGTCGCATTACGCCGATGTCAAGTTCAAGATCGGTGCCATGTACATCCCCTTGCCCGAGTTGCTCACGTTGTTGATCTCGGTGGGCTTGGCGCTGGCCACTTGGGCGGTGTTGCGCTACACCCCGATTGGCAAGGCCATGCGGGCCATGGCTGAGAACCCCAAGATGGCGGCTGCTTTTGGGGTCAATGAGCCCATGCTCGCATTGCTGTTGTCGGGTGCGGCCTCGGCTTTTGCCGGTGTGGCTGGGGCTTGTTTGGCCTTGAGTTTTACTTTGGCCCCATCGCAAATTTATGCCTGGATTGGGGTGGTCTTCTCCGCAGTCATGATTGGTGGCTTGGGCAACCCGGTGGGCCCCTTGATCGCTGGCATTGTGATTGGCATGTCGGAGGCGGCCACCATGGCCGTCACCGCCCCAGCTTGGGCGCCCTTGGTTTCGTTTTCCCTGTTGATTGCGGTGCTGTTGTTGCGCCCCGGAAAGATTTGATGTGAACAAGCGGGTCTTGGCCATGTTCGTGGTGGTGGGTGCTGCCTTGGCGGCCTTGCCTTTGCTCAAACTACCGGCGTTTTACGAGTCTTTCCTTTACTTGATCTTTCACTGGGTGGTGCTGGCCACGTCTTGGAACATCTTGTCGGGCTATTCAGGCTACTTCTCATTTGGCCATGGCGCATTTTTTGGCCTGGGCATGTACACCACGGCGGTCTTGGCCAGCAAGTTTGATTGGCCTTTCTTGTACACCTTGCCCATGGCGGCTTTGGTGCCTGCTTTGTTTGGCGTGGGCTTGGGTGCGGTGGTGTTTCGTTTGCGGCGCTTGCGCGGTGAGTTGTTTGGCTTGCTGACCTTGGCCGTGACATTCGTCATCGCCACCATCATCCTCAACACGCCGATTGATGGCGGCCCCGGCGTTTACTTGTCGGCCGTGCCGATTCCCGCCATTGGGCCGTCGCCCTCGGCGACTTTTTATCTGTTGGCCTTGGCTTTGGTGTTGCTGGTGCTGTGGGCGGCCTACTACATCTACAACGCCCGTTTGGGTTCGGGCTTGTTTGCCATCCACGACGATGAAGACGTGGCCGAGGTGCAGGGTGTGCCCACCTACCGCTTCAAGTTGCAGGCCTTGGCCATCTCATGCGCGTTTGCGGGTGTGGCCGGTGGCATCCATGCCTTGTTCGTGTCTTATGTCACGGCCAGTGAGGTGTTCAACATCGTGGTGCCGCTCAACGTGGTGCTGATGAGTGTGCTCGGTGGCTCGCGCCATTGGCTGGGCCCGGCGGTGGGCGCCACGGCGATCACCGCCCTGTTGTATGCCTTCACGGCAGGTGATTACGCGGTGGTGGGCCGTGCAATGATCGGATTGATTTTGATCGTGGTGATTTTGTTCATGCCCGATGGCATTTTGGGGCAGCTGATCAAGCGCTTCAAAAGCCAGCGTGCCTTGCCGCCTTTGCCCCAACCGGTGGCGCCAGCGGTCATCACCGCCCGTGGCGACGCGGGCGATGTGTTGCTCACCATCGACCATGTTTCCAAGTCGTTCAGCGGCGTGAAGGCCTTGCAAAATGTGAGCTTGGAGGCCCGGCGCGGTGAAATTTTGGGTTTGGTCGGCCCCAACGGTTCGGGCAAGTCGACCATGGTCAACGTCATCAGCGGTTTGTACAAGCCCGAGGCGGGGCGCATACTGTTCCAAGGCGAAGATCTGGTGCCATTGCCCTCATACCGGGCGGCGCATGCGGGCATCGCCCGCACCTATCAAATTCCGCGGCCCTTTGTGAACCTCACGGTGTTGGAAAACACCACCCTGGCGGGCATGTTTGGTGGCACCCAGTTGTCGCGCGCTGAAGCGGCCGCCCAGGCCATGTATTGGCTGGAGTTTGTCGGCTTGGCCGATCGGGCGCGGTCCTTGCCCACTGAGCTGAATTTGCACCAGCGCAAATTCTTGGAGTTGTCTCGCGCTTTGGCCTCGGCCCCGCGCTTGGTGCTGCTCGACGAGGTGCTGGCCGGCCTCACGCCCTCTGAAATCAACAATGCGGTGGCCCTGGTGCGGGAAATCCGCCAACGGGGTTCCACCATCATCTTCATTGAACACAATATGCGCGCTGTGCTCGAACTGTGCGATCGCTTGATCGTGCTCAACCATGGTCAGGTCATTGCCAGCGGCATGCCGCGTGAGGTGATGAATGACCCGGCCGTGGTCAGCGCTTATTTGGGGACGCCCCATGGCTGATGCTTTGTTCAGCGCCCACCAATTGAATGTGTCGTATGGCGACGCGCCGGCTTTGTGGGACATTGACTTTCACATCAACGAAGGCGAGTTGGTCTCCATCGTCGGCCCCAATGGGGCTGGCAAAACCACCTTGATCAACACCGCCATGCGCTTGCTCCCTGTGCGCTCTGGCCGCTTGATGCTGCGTGACAAGGACGTGACCAAACTCAACGCCACCCAAATGTGCAACCTGGATGTGTCCATCGTCCCCGAGGGTCGCTTGCTGTTTGGCGGAATGACGGTGGAAGAAAACCTGGACATGGGTTGCTACCGGCCCTATGCGCGTCCATTGCGCGAGCAAACCCTGGCCAAGGTGTATGACTTGTTTCCCATCCTCAAAGAGCGCCGTTGGCAAGCCGCGGGCACCTTGTCGGGTGGCCAGCAGCAAATGGTCGCCTTTGGCCGTGCGCTGATGGCCCACCCCAAGTTGTTGCTGATCGATGAGCCATCTTTGGGTTTGGCCCCATCGGTGACGCAACAGGTGTTTGAAGCCATTGGACAAATTCACGCGAGTGGCGTGTCCATATTGCTCATTGAACAAAATGCGGCCTTGGCCCTGGAAGTGGCCCAGCGTGCCTACGTGATTGAAGGCGGCCGCATTGTTGCCACTGGCAACCCCAAAGAATTGATGACCCAGCCCCATATTCGCCAAGCCTATTTGGGCGAGGCGGCTTAACCACCGGAGGATGCACCATGCCCTATGTAAAAGTCACTGACCTGGCCTTTGGCCGCTTGCAGTCGCCCAGCTTGGATGAGGCAGAAGAATTTCTGACCAAATTTGGCATGCACCGTGCAGAGCGCACCAAAGATGCGTTGTACATGCGCGGGACCGACCCCAATCACCACATCCATGTCACCCATTTGGGCCCCTCCAAGTTTGTGGGCTTGTGCTTTTTTGTCGACAACGAAGACCAACTCAAACAATTTGCCAAAGCCCCTGGCGCCAGCGGCATTGAAAACATTGACGAGCCTGGTGGCGGCAAGCGGGTGCGCATCAGCGATCCCCATGGCTACCAAATGGAGGTGATGTGTGGCATGCAGCAGCTGGCCCCCTTGCCGGTGCGCAAAGCCATTGTCAATACCGGTGACAACAAGCTGCGCCGTGCTGGTGAGTTGATGCGTTTGCCTGCCGGTCCCTCTCAGGTCAAGCGCGCGGCCCACGCTGTGATCATGACGCCCAATGCCAAAGAAAAAATCAAGTGGTACCGCGAAATGTTTGGCTTGATTTGCTCCGACGAGGTGTACGCCGGTGACAAAGAGAACGTGATTGCCTCTTTCAACCGGGTGGATCGCGGTGAGACCTATGTCGACCACCACACTTTTTTGTGCATTGATGGCCCCAACGTGGGCTTGAACCATTTGTCCTTCGAAGCCCAAGACATTGACGACATCATGATCGGGCATCAGCACCTGCGCAAAGGCGACCAGTACAAACACGTGTGGGGCATTGGCCGCCATGTGTTGGGCAGCCAGGTGTATGACTACTGGCAAGACCCCTGGGGTCGGGTGCACGAGCATTGGAGCGACAGCGATGTGCTCAACATCCATGCGCCCACCAACTACCTGCCCGCCGAAGAAGGCCTCAATTCCCAGTGGGGTGAGGCCGTACCAGAGGCTTTCATCACCCACGCCTCACCCTGAGCCAGACAAATCAACCACAAGGAGACGCTCATGTTCACATCGCTGCTTTCAGGTTCATGCACACACCACTCGTTGACATGCATCGGGTGCACCCCCGATCAACCCCAGCGGCGACAAGTGCTCAAGGGCATTGGCGGCTTGGGCGTTTTGAGCGCTTTGGGGCTTTCTGGCGCTTCGGTGTCGGCACAAAGTGGCGCAGGCTTGGTCGATACCCATCACCATTACTATCCGCCGGCTTATCAAAAGGCATGGTTTGATTGGGAAGATCAGCGCAAGATCCCCCACTTCCCGCAGCAAGAGCGCTGGACCCGCGAAGGTGCCGTGGCCGACATGGACAAAGCCGGTGTGCGCAAATCGATTTTGTCGATGGCCTCCACCCCGGGCGTGTGGTTTGACATGCCATTGCCCAAAGTGATTGAAATGGTGCGCTCGGTCAACGACTACGGCGCCGAGATGGTGCGCGACTTCAAAGGGCGTTTTGGTTTGTTTGCCGCGCTCAACATGATCGATGTGCCCAGCACACTCAAAGAGATTGAATACGCATTTGATGTGCTCAAAGCCGACGGCGTGGGCATCCAAACCAATTACGGTGACAAATGGCCAGGTCACCCCGACTTTGCGCCCATTTTTGAAGAACTCAACCGGCGCAAAGCGGTGGTGTATTTCCACCCCTTGGCGGCCAGTTGCTGTGGGCGCTTGAACACAGGCACCTTCCCGGCAGTGATTGAGGTGCCGCACGACACCACCCGCGCCGTGGTCAATTTGCTGCTGACAGGCACCTTAGCCAAGTTCCGCGACATCAAATGGTTGTTCTCGCACGCCGGCGGCACCATCCCAATGCTGGCGGGCCGGGTTAACTTTTTCCATGGCAACGCCAAAAACGCCGCCATGTTCGCACCCAACGGCATTGAGGCCGAACTCAAACGCCTCTACTACGACACCGCCAACGCGACCCACCCGGCACCGATGGCAGCCTTGCTCAAGCTCATCCCATCGACCCAAGTGGTGTACGGCAGCGACTACCCCTATGTGGCCATGGACACCCAAGCCGCCGCCCTGACCCAATTGGGTTTGGATGCCCAGGTCCTGGCGCAAATTCAGCAAGGCAACGCCAACCGTTTGCTGGCCCGCTGACCACAGGAGCAACTGGATGAAACCCTTGCTGCAACGATTGAAGCACTCTCCCATTTGGGCCGCCTTGGCGTTGTTGGCGGCCTGTGCCGCACCCAGCCCTGTGGTGGCCCCGGCCAATGACCCGGTCACCTTGCGCGTCAACGTGTTTCGCGGTGGCAGCAACATTCCCATTTATATGGGTTTGGAAAAAGGATATTTCCAGCGCCGTGGCATCAGCTTGGAGATGCAGTTCACGCCCAACTCGGATCAGCAGCGCGCGGGTTTGGCGGCGGGCCGTTTTGAAATCGCCCACGCCGCGGTGGACAACGCTGTGGCCATGATCGAAGTGGCCAAGAACGACGTCATCATCATTGCCGGTGGCGACGGTGGCATGAACGAGTTGCTGGTGCGCCAAGACATCAACAAGCCCGCTGATATCCGTGGCCGCACTTATGTGGTGGATGCGCCCAATACCGCTTACGCTTTGATCGGGCGCAAGGTGTTCAAGAACGCAGGTTTGCTCGATGGTCGCGACTACCAGCTCGACCCCTTGGGCGGGTCTGAAACCCGCACCAAAGGGCTGGACACCCCTGCGGGTGCAGCCACCATGCTCAACCCGCCCTGGAATTTCATCGCCCGCGACCGAGGTGCCAAAAGCCTGGGGCGAACCATTGAGCTGTACGGACCTTACCAAGCGGTGGGTGCGTTCGTGATGCGGCCTTGGGCCAAGGCCAACGCCTCGGCGCTTGAGCGATACATGGCGGCTTATATCGAAGGTTGCCGCGCAGCCCAAGACCCCCTGCAAAAGACCCAGGTGCTGGCGGTGCTCAAGCGCGAACTCAAACTCGACGACCGGCTCACCGAATTGACCTATCGCGAGTTGATGCTGCCCGGTAGCGGCTTGTCCAAAGACTGTGCGCTGGATCTGCAAGGTTTCAAGAATGTGTTGGCCTTGCGAGCGGACATCGAGGGCCAATGGGGTGGTCAAGCCCCAGCCCCTGAAAAATTCTTAGACCTGTCGTACTTCGAGCGCGCCCTCAAGCACACCATGCCTTGAGGGTGTGGGCTGAGCTGACTCATCCAGCGATGGGTGAGCCAACCTTCACGGCGCCCTGTTGCCCCTGGTCAACGGTGGTGCGGCTGGGATTTATTGCGGCATGAACTCGATAAGGGAAACCACATGAACCCATGGAAACGCCGTTTGATGTTGTCGGCCTGTTTGGCCGCGTGTTTGAGCGCAACCCCAGTGTTGGCGCAAACCCCCTATCCCAGCAAACCCATTCGCATCATCGTGCCCACCGCGCCGGGTGGTGGCTATGACGTGATTGGCCGGTTGGTGGCTGAACGGCTGGGTCAGGAACTGGGCCAATCCATGGTGGTCGAAAACCGCACGGGCGCAGGCACCTTGGTGGGCACGCAGTTTGTGGCCAACTCGGCGCCCGATGGCTACACCTTGGTGGTCGGCGGCTTGGCCAACATGGCGCTCAACCTGGGGCTGTACAAGAGCCCACAGTACAGTGCCGCCGACTTCACGCCGGTGGGCTTGATGGCCAGCTTCAGCTACACCTTGGTGGCGCGCAAAGACCTGCCGCAAAACACCTTGAAGGAAGTCATCACCTTTGCCCTGCAAAACCCAGGCAAATTGAGCTTGGCCACAGGGGGTGCCGGGTCAGGCCAACACGTGGCTGGGGTGTTGTTCAAACAGTTGGCCAAAGTGGACATCGTGGAGATTCCCTACAAAGGCGCCCAACCGGCCTACACCGACATGTTGGGCGGGCGGGTCGATTTGTTCTTTGACAACACCACCACCGCTCAACCACTGATCGAGGCCGGTCGCATCAAACCCTTGGCCACCTCTGGCACCCGGCGCGAGTTGTCCATGCCGCAAATCCCCACCGCCCGCGAGGCCGGCGTGGATGGTCTGGAGATGGAGAGTTGGATTGGTATTTTTGCCCCGGCCAAAACCCCCGCAGCGGTATTGGAGAAACTGCGCGCAGGCCTGGCCAAGGTCACCGCCCAGCCCGAGTTGCGCCAGCGCTTGGAAAAAGGGGGCTGGCGCATGATGGGCATGTCGGTCCCGGAAGCTGAAATTTATTCACGCGCCGAGGCCGAAAAATGGACGCGCTTTTTAAAGCAAGCAGGCATTTCAGGTGACTGACGCTCACGCCATTGAGCAAGTGGTGCGCCATTGGGCGCTGTGCCGCGACACCCGCCAGTGGGAGGGATTGCGCCGCTGTTATGCGCCGGGTGCCAGTGTCAAAACCACCTGGATGGTGGGCAGCGCAGAGGACTTCATCGCTGCCTCGATCAAAGGCGCAAACAACCCCCAAGCCCCACAGTCTTTGCATTCGATTGGCGCCAGCAGCATCGAGATCTTGGGTGACAAAGCTTTGGCCGAAACCCGCATGGTGCTGATGCTGCGCGCCGCGCTGGATGGGGTGGCGGTTGACATCACTGCTTGGGGCCGGTTTTTGGACTTTTTTGTGCGTCACCAGGGCCGTTGGTGCATCCAGCAGCGCCACCCCATCCATGAAAAAGACCGCATGGACCCAGTGGACCCCAGCGCTGTGTTGAAGCTGGACGCCGAGCGCTTGTCGCGTTTGCCCAAAGCCTATTGCCACATCACCTACATGCAGTCTTTGCAAGGCGCGACCATCACGCCCGACCTGGTACAACACAATTCACCCGAACAAACGCAGCTCTACCATATGGCGCAAGACTGGTTGCGGGGCTAAGCCCTGCGCAGTGGTCAACTGGTTTGAGCACCGCGTTGAGACCACCTCTTTAGGAGCCACCCCGATATGAGCACAGCCTTTCCCCCGCAAGACACCGACATCTGGCGCAACCAACCCCACACGGCCGTGTCTGCCAGCGCGCACGTGAACTTTGTGGCGGCGCACCGTTCGCCCGACCCGGCGATTGAAATCATCGACCCCTCTTTTGCCCGCTACCGTTTGTTCAGTGCGGGTGTCGAGCAATTGGCCAGCGGCTTGCGTTGGGCCGAAGGACCGGTTTATTTCGGGGACCACCGTGCTTTGTTGTTTTCAGACATCCCCAACAACCGCATCCTGCGCTTTGATGAGGTCAGTGGGCACACCAGTGTTTTTCGCGCCCCGTCGCAGTTCGCCAACGGTCTGTGCCGCGACCGCCAAGGCCGCTTATTGGCTTGTGAACACCTGGGGCGGCGGGTCACCCGCACCGAGCATGATGGGCGCATCAGCGTGCTGGCCGATCGCTTTGAGGGCAAGCGCCTGAACTCGCCCAACGACATTGTGTGCGGAGCAGACGGCAGCATTTGGTTCACCGACCCGGTGTTTGGCATCAGCGGCCATTGGGAGGGCGAGCCCGCCATACCCGAATTGGGGCAAAACGTTTACCGCATTGATGGCCAAACCGGCGCCCTCAGCGTGGTGGTGAGTGACCTGCAAGGCCCCAATGGCCTGGCCTTCAGCCCCGACCAAAGCCACTTGTATGTGGTGGAGTCGCGCGCCAAACCGCACCGCTTGGTGTGGCGCTACCGCGCCAACGCAAGCGGCACCCTGACAGACAAAACCCTGCTCATTGACGCCCAAGGACCGGGTGCTTTGGATGGCATCAAGGTGGACGTGGACGGAAATATCTGGTGTGGCTGGGGCAGTGACGGCTCAGTGGGCGCTGACTTGGCGGCTTTGGACGGGGTACGGGTGTTCAATCCCCAAGGCCAGGCCATTGGCCACATCCACCTGCCCGAGCGTTGCGCCAACCTGGCTTTTGGCGGGCCGCAACGCAACCGCTTGTACATGACCAGCAGCCATTCGCTGTATGCCTTGTTCGTCAATACGCAAGGGGCCGTGGCCTATTGAGCGGATGCGCCACACCGTTATCACCGCCGCCAGGCATTACATCAAAGACTCGATCATGCAGACATTTAAATTCGCTTGCTTGCTTTTGTGTGGCTGGTTGCTGCATGGGCCGGTGTTCGCCCAAGACTACCCGCAAAGAGCCATCAAATTGGTCGTACCCTTTCCGGCGGGTGGCGGCGTGGACGCTGTGGCCCGCGCGGTGGCCGAACGTTTGTCGGCAGAACTCCAGCAACCCGTGTTGGTCGACAACCGAGCGGGCGCGGGCGGCGCATTGGGTGCCTCCGTGGTGGCCAAGTCGGCGGGAGACGGCTATACCCTGTTGTTTGCCAACAATGGCCAGGCCGCTTTGCCCCATTTGCAAAAAATCGATTGGGATGCGGTGAAAGATTTCAAACCGGTTTCCAGTGTGGCCACCTATGCCATGTTGATTTTGGTCAACGGGCAGTCGCCCTATAAGACGGTGGCTGAATTGGTGGCTGCGGCCAAATCGCAACCGGGCAAACTGGCTTATGGCTCATCGGGCCCGGGCGGGCCTTTGCACCTGGGCATGGAGATGTTCAAGAGTGCGGCTGGCATCGATATTTTCCATGTGCCTTACAAAGGCAACGCGCCCATGAACGTGGCCCTCCTATCGGGCGAGATCCCCATCGCCATGGACACTTTGGCCATTTCTCTGCCCCACCTCAAGGCGGGTAAATACAAGGCCTTGGCCTTGGCCGTGACCAGCACCAAGCGCTTGTCTCTGATCCCGGAGGTTCCTACGCTCGCCGAAGCAGGCTTGCCCGGCTTTGACTACGAAGGTTGGCAAGGCATCTTTGTGCCGGCCAGCACACCGACAGCGGTGGTCGCACAACTCAACGCAGCCCTGGTCAAGGTGTTGGCGCAACCGGCACTGCGCCAACGTTTGATAGACCTGGGCTACGAGCCCAAAAGTTCATCGGCGGCTGATTTGGGTGCAACCCTGGCCAAAGACTTAGCCGCTTACCGCAAGGTCATCACAGACGCCAAGATCAAAGTCGATTGACCGCGCTGCCATCAGACCGTTGGCGCAATCGGTTCCCCATTGGCATAGCGCCCATGAAAGCGAAACCAGCCCTCGGCCGATAAGGCGTCGGGCAGGATTTGTTTGAATGCTTCGGGCGTGCCGCGCGGGCCTTTTTGTTCTTCGTAATACAAAAACATGTGGTGAATGTCTTTGAGAAAAAGGCGGCGCAGAAAAATCGGCATGGCCAATTTGGCTTTCACGGGCATGCCGCTGACTTTTTGCAAAGCTGCGGCCACTTGCGTCAAGTCACCTTCCCAGCCGATCACGTCCAAGGTTTTGCCCAGCCATTGGGCGGGGTTTTTGAGTTGGATCGCCGCGGCGCGGCCAATGTCGTAGGTTGCGCAGAACTTGCAGGGCTTAAGGCTTAAAAACTTGACCACCCCTTTTTTGAGCGGGTTCCAGTTGGCCGGATCGTCCAAATTTTCAAAAAATGCGCAGGGCCGCAAAATGGAAAAAGGCACACTTGAGGCGCGCAGGTATTTCTCCAGCGCCACCTTGGCGTGCAAATGGGTGACGTGCTCGTCAAACATCTCTAAGTCGGCCACGCTCATGAAAATCAAGTGGTCAACCCCCGCGGCTTTGGCCGCGTCAATGGCGATTTGACCTTGGGCCAATTCAAGCGCCGCACTCTTTTTGGCAGCACCAAAAAAGTCGGTGATGACAAACATTTTGCGGGCACCGGTTTGTGCCAAGGCGCGGTCAAGGTCAGCGCGCTGCGTGTAGTTGCACACCACAGGGTTCACGCCCAGGGCTGGCAAGTGGCTGTTTGCTGAGCGGGTGGTGCCATGCACCGCAAAGCCCGCCTCGCACAGAGCGCGGCAAACCTGGCGACCGACCTTGCCGGTGGCGTTGAGAACAAGTACAGATTCAGTGGACATGGTCAAACCTTTTTTTGAACATCAAGAAGGGGTGGGTGTTTTGCTGATTGGGGGCAAGCCAAACGGAGTGATCAGCAGCGCCAAAAACCAAATGACCGGACCGCCCACGGTGCCAGCGTTGAGTTCGATCACCCCAGGGGTGACCATGCTGAACAAAAACGCGAGGTCGGCGATGCCGATCACCCACACGCCGATGACATAACCCAACCAAGCAGGGCCCTTGAGAATCATCCAAGACACAAACAAGCCAAGGACACCGTAGCCGCCCACATCCACGGCGAAATTCACGATCAATTGCCCGTGGGCAAAAGCGGTGGCGGCATCGCTGGCGTGCACAAAAGCCTCGCGCGGCATGGCGCGACCGCCCAGGAGCATGGCCCACTGGCTCATCGGGCTGCCTGCCAAGTACTGGTGCAGGCCTTCGACCCCGACCCAAATGTGGAGGATGCTCCACAAAACAAACAAACCGGCGCCTACTTTGGCGGGGGTGCGCAAAGGCGCGTCGTTGGGGGTGGCGTTCATGTTCATGATGTGAGTCCCTGGAGAGTTGAGATGGGTGCATTGTGATAGGTGCATAAAAGTAGATAAAGACGATTTAATGGAATTAATTGTTTTATAAATGGCACAATAAACCCATGGAAACGTTTAAAAATATGCATTTATTCGTACAGGTGGCCAAAACCAGCAGCTTTCGCCGTGCCGCCGAGGTGCTGGACATACCCCCCTCCACGGTGTCGCGGCGGATTGCCGAGTTGGAGCGCGATGTGGGCTTGCGTTTGTTCAATCGCAGCACGCGGCGGGTGGAGTTGACCGAAGGTGGGCGTTTGTACTTTGACAACTGCAAGCGCATCATTGAAGAGGCCGAGTTGGCCCATCAAGCGCTGAGCGAGCTGCACACCCAGCCCAGCGGCGTGTTGCGGGTATCGATGCCCGTGGATTTCAGCGTGATTTACCTCAGCCCGGTGCTGGCCGACTTTGCGCGCCGCTACCCCCGCATTCAATTTGACCTGGACCTCTCACCCAACCAAGCCGACTTGATGGGCGAAGGTGTGGACATGGCGATTCGCATGGGGCCACCCAAGGACACCCGTTTGATTGCGCGTCCGATTGCCCAGTTAAAGACCTTGCTGGTGGCTTCGCCAGGCTATGTGCAATCGCACAAGGCACCCATGCTGCCCGCAGATTTGCGCGATCACGATTGCCTGCGCATGAAGGATGCGCCTTGGGCTTTGCACCACGCGGATGGGCGCAGCGAGGTTGTACAAGTGGGGGGCACTTTTGTGGCCAATAACCGGGGCTTGTTGCAGCAATTGGCTTTGCGCGACCAAGGCATTGCCATCACAGCCCACGAATGGGTGCAAGACGATTTGACCGCGCAACGCTTGGTGCATGTTCTCCCCGATTGGTCACCTCCATCGGCACAGGCCTATGCTGTGACCACCACCCGCTTGCTCCCGGCCAAGGTGCGGGTGTTTTTGGACTGCCTGGTTGAATACATGTCACCCAAGCTCGTGCCCCAACCCTTGGGATGACAGGCTGCGCCCATTCATCTGGCCAAGAAAAAAGCGGGTGATGCCCAAAGCACCACCCGCTTTAACCATGGGGGCCGCGACCCCGTTTTCAGCGACCGGCTGCAGCTTTCAGAGCGGCAGCCTTGTCGGTGCGCTCCCAAGTGAAGTCGGGCTCGTTGCGGCCAAAGTGGCCGTAAGCGGCAGTCTTCTCATAGATGGGGCGCAGCAGGTCCAGCATTTGGATGATGCCTTTGGGGCGCAGGTCGAAATGCTCGTTCACCAGCGCGGCGATTTTGTCGTCAGCGATGACGCCGGTGCCGTGGGTGTTGATGGTGATGTTCATCGGGCGGGCCACGCCAATCGCATAAGCCACTTGCACTTGGCACTGGGTGGCCAAGCCGGCAGCGACCACGTTCTTGGCCACATAACGCGCTGCGTAAGCCGCTGATCGGTCGACCTTGGAGGGGTCCTTGCCCGAGAACGCGCCACCGCCGTGGGGGCAAGCGCCGCCGTAGGTGTCCACGATGATTTTGCGACCGGTCAGGCCACAGTCGCCCTGCGGGCCACCCACCACAAAGCGACCGGTGGGGTTGATCAGGTACTTGGTGTCCTTGAGCCACTCTTTGGGCAGCACGGGCTTGATGATTTCTTCGATGATGGCCTCATTGAACTCGGGTTTCATCTTGTCGCCCAAGCTCATCTCCGGGGCGTGTTGTGAAGAAATGACCACCGTGTCAATGCTGTGGGGCTTGCCATCGACATAGCGCATGGTCACTTGGCTTTTGGCGTCGGGGCGCAAAAACGGCAAGCGGCCATCGCGGCGCAATTGGGCTTGGCGCTCCATCAAACGGTGGGCGTAGTAAATGGGCGCAGGCATCAGGTCGGGGGTTTCGCTGCAAGCGTAGCCAAACATCAGGCCTTGGTCGCCAGCGCCAGTGTTCAAGTGGTCGTCAGACGCATGATTCACACCTTGGGCGATGTCGTTGGACTGCTTGTCGTAGCAAACCATCACGGCACAGCCTTTGTAGTCGATGCCGTATTCGGTGTTGTCGTAGCCGATGCGTTTGATGGTGTCGCGGGCGACTTGGATGTAGTCCACATGCGCGTTGGTGGTGATTTCACCGGCCAACACCACCAGGCCAGTGTTGCACAAGGTTTCTGCGGCCACGCGGCTGCGTGGGTCTTGCTTGAAGATGGCATCCAAAATCGCGTCCGACACTTGGTCAGCGACCTTGTCGGGGTGACCTTCGGAAACAGATTCGGATGTGAAGAGATAGTCGTTCGCCATGATAAAACTCCATGTGGTTGATGTTGACGCGTTGCCAACTTCAGGAGTCTGGCGAACGCTTTAGCAGATGGTTTGGGGTGGCCCCAATCCTTTGCCACCGAGGTGGCGGTCGCCCTGCAAGTTGTTCAGTAACTCAGCGACAATTCAGATTGTAGCCAAAACCGAACCTCCACCTCGAAGTTTGGCTGCGCTGCACCTCACCCACCATGACCGCATTTTTCCGCCTGCTCTCTCGACTGCCTTTGCTTTGGTTGCAAACCTTGGGCGCCGCATTGGGCTGGATGGTCTGGTGGGCGTCGGCCAGTTACCGCCATCGGTTTTTGCAAAACACCCAAGCGGCAGGTCTGCGCTGGGATCAGGTGAAGCCGGCTGTCGCCGCCGCCGGCATGGTGCTGGCAGAGTTGCCCTGGCTGTGGATGCGCCCGGCTACTCAACCCTTGAACGTGCCTTTGCATTGGGATGGCTTGAACCATGTGACCGATGCTTTGCAACAAGGTCGAGGCATGATTTTGTTGTCCCCGCATTTGGGATGCTGGGAGTTGGGTGCCCAAATGATGGCCGAGCATTTGGGGCCTGTGCACGGCCCGATGTGGGTGATGTACCGGCCGGCGCGCAAAGCCTGGCTGCGCGATTTGGTGGCCGGTTCGCGCCAACGCCCTTTTTTGCAAGCCGCACCGGCCAATCAAAGCGGGGTGCGACAGTTGTTGCGCACCTTGCGCCAAGGTGGCTATACCGCCATCCTGCCCGACCAAGTGCCGCCGCAGGGACAAGGTGTGTGGTCGCGGTTTTTTGGTCGCGATGCTTACACCATCACCTTGGCGGTGCGTTTGGCGCGTCAAACCGGTGCGCAGGTGGTGATGGGTTGGTGCGAGCGTTTGCCCAAAGGACAGGGTTTCATCAGCCATTTCGAACCTTGGGATCATGCGGGCCTGCACGGCGCGCAGGTTTCTCTTGAAGTAACGGTGTTGGCGATGAACCAACACATCGAAGCCATGGTGCGGCGCGCCCCTGGCCAGTACCTGTGGGGCTATGCGCGGGACAAGCAACCGCGCATTGAGCTTTGACCATGTTCACGGCCATGGGTTTGGGGGTGATGCGCTTGCTGGCGCGAATGCCCTTGCCTTGGGTGCGGGCCCTGGGTGTGATGTTGGGTGGGTTGCTGTTTTGGGTGGTGCCCGCACGGCGGCGGGTGGTTCGGGTCAATTTGGCCTTGTGTTTTCCGGACCTGCCATGGGCGCAGCGCGAACGCTTGGCCAAAGATTGTTTGGTGTACTTTGCCCAGGCTTGGTTGGACCGAAGCTGGTTGTGGCATGCGCCGGCCAGCGTGGTGCACCAGCGAATTCATTGGGTGGGTGACCAGACTGCTTTGAAGCAACCTGGTGGCGTGGTGGTTTTCGCGCCGCACTTTGTCGGCCTGGATGCGGGCTGGACAGCTTTGAGTTTGGCGACCCATCGGCCCCTGCACACCATTTACACCCCGCAGGCCAACGTGGGCGTGGATGCCTGGATTGCCCAAGGGCGGCAGCGTTTTGGTCATGTCAATCTGAACAAGCGCGCCGATGGTGCGCAAGCATTGATCAGCGCCTTGCGCCGCGGCGAGGTCTTGTATTTGTTGCCCGACATGGACAGTGGAGAGGACGACACGGTGTTCGTGCCCTTCTTTGATGTGCCCTCGGCCACTTTGACTTCGTTGACACGCTTTGCCAAGCTGGGCCGCGCCCGGGTGGTGCCCATCACCACGCATCTCACATCCCAGGGTTATGAGGTGCAAGTGCACCCCGCTTGGGACGATGTGCCCAGTGGCGATGTGTTGGCCGATACCGCTGTGATGAACCAGCGTTTGGCCGATTGGATTCGCACCATGCCTGCGCAGTATTTTTGGGTGCACAAGCGCTTCAAAACCCGGCCACCGGGCGACGCCGATGTTTACGCGCGGTCCAAAAAACCGCTGATGTAGGCCTGCACCACGGCAGGTTGTTCATGCACCACCCAATGGCTGGCATCCGCCAAGGTGTGCAATTCCAAATCGGCGATGTAAGTGTCCAGCCCTTCGATCAAACATGGCAACAATGCTTTGTCTTGCAAACCCCAAATGACCATGGTGGGCACATCAATGCGCAGCATGGCGTCGGGCAAGCTGACCGTGCTGGCCGCTGGGTCCTCGGGCCGCGGCGGGCGCAGGGGCGAGGCGCGGTAGTAATTCAAACCACCTTCCAAGCCGTGTGACCAATGGGCACGGTACCGATCTTTCATGGCTGCATCCAGCCAACTGGCTTGGCCATTGGCCATGGTGTTGAAAAACCCCCACAAGCGTTCATAGTCCTTGGCCGCCAGCAAGGTCGCCGCATCGGGGCGGATCAAAAAATTCATGTAAGCGCTGGCCACTTGTTGCGCTGGGTTGCTTTGCAAATCGCGCAAAAAGCTACCCGGGTGGGGCGAGTTGATGATCACCAATCGTTGCAAGCGCTCGGGGTGTTGGTTGGCCAGGTTCCAGGCCACAGCGCCTCCCCAGTCGTGGGCCACCATGGCGGCCAAGGCTTGACCGGGACTCACGATGTCGATCAAGGCCAAGATGTCTTGCACCAGGAATTTGGCGCGGTAGGCGGCTGGGTCCGTGGGGGTGCTGGAGGTTTCAAAGCCGCGCAAATTCGGCGCCACACAAAAATAGCCGCCGTTTTCAGGCTGTGCGAAATGGTCCAGCAAAGCATCCCAGGCAAACGCCCCTTCTGGAAATCCGTGCAAAAACAGCAGCACCGGTCGTCCGGGTTGTCCGCTGTGGCGGCAATTCAAGTGGATGCCGTGCGGTAAGGCGTGTCGGGTTTCAGCGATGACCGCCATCGGTGTCCTCTTGATTGGCGTCCACATCATTGCCCGTGCCAGCGCCCAAGTCCACGCCAACCGTTGCAGGGGGCGTCCAATGGGCCACCCATTGAGAGAGCAACAAGGCGGTTTCTTCTACCCCTTGGCGCTTGAGGGCCGAGAACAAGCGAACTTGTCCGCCACCGGCTTGCAGCCGAGCGATGGACAAGGCTTTGGCGGCTTCGCTGCGGTTGAGCTTGTCGGCCTTGGTCAGCAAGACCAAAAATTGCATCCCCGCCTCCACCCGTGGGCGGATGACCTCGAGCAGGATGTCGTCGAGCTCGGTCATGCCATGGCGCGGGTCGCACAACAACACCACGCCACACAGGTTGTCGCGGGTCAGCAGGTAATTGGCCATCACCCTTTGCCAGCGGATCTTGTCTTGCTTGGGCACGGCCGCATAGCCATAGCCGGGCAGGTCGGCCAACACCGCATCGGTTTGGCCATGGCGGCCCAGGGCAAACAAATTGATGTGTTGGGTGCGACCGGGTTTTTTAGAGGCATAAGCCAGCTGGTTTTGCTGCGTCAAGGTGTTGATGCAGGTGGATTTGCCCGCGTTGGAGCGGCCCACAAAGGCGATTTCGGGCAAGCGGTACTGGGGCAGGTGGTGCAGTTGCGCGGCGGTGACCAAAAACCGGGTGGTGTGCAACCAGCCCATGGCTTGTTTGGTCTGCCCGGCCAAGTCGGCTGCCGCAGCCAGGTCGTTGCTGGTGCGGGCTGGGGTGGGCGGGGCAGGTGGGTGGGGCTGGGTCATCACGGGTCCGGCAAGGGTGGGGGGCCCGTGGACCCCAAGTGGGCATTGTAGAATCCACCGGTTTAGCGCCACCCAACTGACCCAAGCCATGAAGCTGTTTGCCCCCTTTATCGTTGCCGCCGCCCTTGCCTTGCCCATGACTTGTCTGCACGCCGCTGACAAGGCGCCTGCTGCCAAAGCCCCTGATGTGGCCAAAGGCGAGGCCAGCTTTGCCCCGTGTGCGGCATGCCACGGCGCAGACGGCAACTCGGGTTCCCCAGCCAATCCCAAATTGGCGGGCCAGCACCCCGAATACATCCATAAACAGTTGCAAGAGTTCAAATCGGGCAAACGCGCCAACGCCATCATGTCCGGCATGGTGGCGGCTTTGAGCCCCGAGGACATGAAAAACATCGCCGCTTGGTTGGGCCAACAAAAGGCCAAGCCGGGATTTGCCAAAGACAAGCAAACCGTGGCCTTGGGTGAGCGGATTTACCGTGGCGGCATTGCCGATCGACAAATCCCCGCCTGTGCCGGATGTCACAGCCCCAATGGTGCAGGTTTGCCTTCCCAATACCCCCGCCTGAGTGGCCAGCATGCCGACTACTCAGCCGCCCAATTGACCGGTTTCAGAGATGGTGTGCGCCAAAACAACTTGACCATGACCCAGGTGGCCGCCAAGCTCAATGACCGTGAAATCAAAGCGGTGTCGGACTACATCGCTGGCTTGCGCTGATGACTTGAACTGGCCCCGCGCATCGAAACCGGCCCTTGAGGCCGGTTTTTTTTCGAACATGAGGCACAATGGTTTCAATTTGACGGAAGGCCACCATGCTCATTCGACAGTTCAACAACGGACACAACCACCCCTTGGGCAGCGAAATCACGCCCGAACACGCCCATCACAACCGCCGGCAAATGATGCAACACCTCGCCACTGGGGTGGCCGGGGCTGCGCTGGCGAGCTGGGCTTCGCGTGAGGCTTTGGCCCAAAGCGATAAAGCCTTGGCGCGCCCAGGCAAGCTGGCAGCATTGGCCGCGCGTCCATCGACTTTGGCTGGGACCAACACGATGGAAAAGCCCACCACCTATGCCGACGCCAGCACCTACAACAACTTTTATGAGTTTGGTACCGACAAGGCCGACCCCGCCAAAAACGCCCACTCTTTGAAAACCCAACCTTGGTCAGTGGACATCGAAGGCTTGGTGAAAAAACCTGGTCGATGGGATATCGAAGACCTGCTCAAGCTGAGTGCCATGGAAGAGCGCATCTACCGCATGCGCTGTGTAGAAGGTTGGTCCATGGTCATCCCTTGGATAGGCTATTCCTTGTCCGAATTGATCAAGCGGGTAGAGCCCCAGGGAAGTGCCAAATTTGTTGAATTTGTGACCTTGGCCGACCCCAAAACCATGCCTTTTGTGGGTTCGCGGGTGTTGGAGTGGCCTTATGTGGAGGGCCTTCGCTTGGACGAGGCCATGCACCCCTTGACCCTGCTGACCTTTGGCATGTACGGCGAAATCTTGCCCAACCAAAATGGCGCCCCCATTCGCTTGAATGTGCCATGGAAGTACGGTTTCAAAAATGCCAAAAGCATTGTGAAAATTCGTTTCGTGGAAAAGCAACCGGCCACTGCTTGGTTCAAGGCCGCATCGCACGAATATGGTTTTTACTCCAATGTGAACCCCAACGTGGACCACCCGCGCTGGAGCCAGGCCACCGAACGGCGCATTGGCGAGGACGGCCTGTTGTCGAAAAAACGCAAGACCTTGATGTTCAATGGGTACGAAGCGCAGGTCGGGCAGTTGTACGCCGGCATGGATTTGAAGAAAAACTATTGACGGCTTCCCATGTGGCGACACCCTGCGGCCAAACCATTTTTGGGCCTGTTGCTGGCATGGCCTGCATGTTGGTTGTTGTGGGCTGCCTTCCATGATCAGTTAGGCCCCAACCCCGCCGAAGCCTTGATCCGCCAATCTGGCGATTGGACCTTGCGCGCTTTGTGTGTGGCCTTGGCCGTGACCCCGTTGCGGGTGATCACCGGACAAGCGTTGCTGATGCGTTTTCGGCGCATGCTGGGCGTCAATGTGTTTGTGTACGCTGCCTTGCACATGTTGTGCTATGCCTGGCTCGACATGGGCTTGGATTTGGAAGACATTGCCCGCGATATCGCCAAGCGCCCTTTCATAATGGTGGGCTTTTTGGCCTTGGTGATTTTGAGCGCCTTGGCGGCCACATCGTTCAACAAAGCGGTGCGCTGGCTGGGGGCACAGCGTTGGCAGGCCTTGCACCGCAGCGTGTATGCCGTGGCTGCACTGGCGGTGCTGCATTTTTACTGGATGCGAGCGGGCAAGAACAACCAAACCGAGGTGTGGATCTACGGCGCCATTTTGGCCACCTTGTTGGGCTGGCGCCTGTGGCACAGGTGGCACAAACGTTCGTTCACATGATGGGCTGAGTCCGTCCTAGCGAGGTAAATGGGGTCAGGTAAATGGGGTAACTGGGGTCAGAGTCCAATTTTTTGGCGCCCACGTTGGCTGAGCCCGCCCCGCTGGCGGGCACGCCGCCCTCCGCCAGTCGCTGCGCTCCGATGTTGTCGGGCGGCGCACCCACCATCGGTGCTGCGAAAGTGATTGATGAGCGTCAACAACTTGCAAACCGACACCCTATGGTAATTGGGGTCAGAGTCTAATTTCTTTGGCGCTCATGTTTGCTGAACCCGCCCCGCTGGCGGGCACGCCTCTCTCCGCCAGTCGCTGCGCTCCGATGTTGTCGGGCGGCGCACCCACCATCGGTGCTGCGAAAGTGACTGATGC